>JBFJKG010000530.1:0-1837 GCA_041635075.1 Solimonas sp. | reverse complement strand
GTCGCGATCACGCCAGCGGCTGCTGGCGTACTTGATATCGGCGCCGTAGGCAGAGGTGTCCTGCGAGATCACCAGCAGTTCCTTGACCCCTGAGCGCACCAGTTTCTCGGCTTCCAGCAGCACTTCGCCCACCGGGCGTGACGCCAGCTTGCCGCGCATTGACGGGATGATGCAGAAGCTGCATTTGTGATTGCAGCCTTCAGAAATCTTCAGATACGCATAGTGCCGTGGCGTTAGCTTGATGCCCTGCGGGGGTAGCAAGTCAAAGAACGGATCGTGCGCCGGCGGCACTACGGTGTGTACCGCCTACATGACGCTGCCGAAGTCCTGCGGGCCGCTGATCGATACCAACTCGGGGAAGCGTTCGCGCACCAGCTGGCTCTTGGGGCCGGTACCCATGCAACCGGTAACGATGACCTTGCCGTTCTCGGCCATGGCTTCGCCAATGGCCTCCAGCGATTCCTCGACCGCGGAGTCGATGAAGCCGCAGGTATTGACCACGACCACATCGGCGGCGTCGTAGGTGTTAACCGTCTCGTACCCTTCCGCGCGTAGTTGGGTGAGGATGCGCTCGGAGTCCACCAGCGCTTTCGGGCAGCCGAGCTATACAAAGCCGACCTTGGGCGCAACGGACTTGGGGGTGCGGGGTGCAGCGGAGCGGGCGGCCATGGGCGGCTCAGATCTGACGGGGGGCGTATTTTACGTCAGCACCCGTTGCCCTCGCGCCTAGGGTGACGAGCGGTGGTGTTAGGCTAAAAACCCGACCGTTACTGGAAGCAGCGCGCATGAGCAGTTACTACGAACCCGAGGATCTGAAGAAGTTTGGTGATATCGGGCGTCATGCCCAGCCGCTGGCTGAGGAATTCTTCAAGTACTACGGCAAGGTGACCAGCGAGGGCGGCGCGCTGAGCAAGCGCGAGAAGGCCTTGATTGCGTTGGCGATCTCGCATTCGGAGAAATGCCCGTACTGCATAGACGCCTATACCACTGCCTGCCTCGAGTCCGGGGCCAACCCAGAGCAGATGGCGGAGGCCGTGCATGTGGCGGCTGCGATGAAGGCGGGCGTCACGCTGGCGCATATGATTCAGATGAACAACCAGCTCGACAAGCTGGTCCTGTAACGCGATCCGGCCCGGAACGATCAGACATAACCGGCGTTGTCATCGCGATGGCGGGCGGCAGTCGAGACGCCGATGATGGGCGTCGTGGCCGGGAGCAGATGCATCGAAGCCGCGGCCCATGGCGTACACCTAGACGACGACTGCAAATCCACACTTCCGGACCATTCCATGAACGGCGACTTCAACACCTACGGCAGCGTGCAGGACTACTACGGCAAGGTCCTGAGATCGACGGCGGACCTGCAGACCGGGGCCTGCTGTACGGCTGAAGCCATGCCGGCGCACCTGCTGCCGATATTGAAGGAATTGCATGACGAGGTGCGTGATCGCTTCTATGGTTGCGGTTCACCGATTCCGCCGGGGCTGGAGGGCGCCACGGTGCTCGACCTGGGGTGCGGCTCCGGCCGTGACTGTTATCTGCTGTCGAAGCTGGTGGGGCCGCAGGGTTTTGTCATCGGCGTCGACATGACTGACGAGCAGTTGGCGGTGGCTCGACGCCATCAGGGGTATCACGCCGAGAAGTTCGGCCATGACAATGTCGAGTTTCGGCAGGGGTATATCGAAGACTTGGCTGCGGCCGGCATCGCTGACGCCTCTGTCGATATCGTGATCTCCAACTGCGTTTTGAATCTTTCACCGGACAAGGCGCGTGTGTTCCGCGAGATATTCCGCGTGCTCAAGCCGGGTGGCGAGCTGTACTTCTCCGACGTGTTTGC
>JBFJKG010000529.1:0-1838 GCA_041635075.1 Solimonas sp. | reverse complement strand
CAGCAGCATTGACGCCGCGGAGATCAACGCCAGGGTCGCGCCAAGCAGCATGCCGGTCTGCCCGCGCAGAACCACTTCGTCGCGCATGCCCGCGCCGACGGCGTGCCCGACCCTTACTGTCGTCGCCATGCCGATGGACAATGGCACCATGAAGGTCAGTGAAGCGAAGTTGATCGCAATCTGATGCGCCGCAATGACCGCATCGCCAAAACGCGCCATCAACAGTGCACCGCCCAGGAACAGCCACGCCTCGGCAGCCAGTATCGCGGCGATAGGTCCACCCAGCAGCAGAATCTCTCGCTGTTCCGGTTGCGGCGGCGGCCAGCCGGCACGAAACACGCGCAGCGCCCGGAGCGACGGCACGCGTTGGTACAGCACCACATACACCGCGAACATCGAGATGCCGGCCAGCACCGAGGCCCACCCGCACCCGGCAGGCCCCAGCGCCGGAAATCCCAGCCAGCCGAAACCCAGCACACTCGCGGCAACGGCATTGACGACCGCACCTACCAGGCCCGCGTACAACGGCGCGCGCGTGAGGCCGAAACCTTCAGCGGTGTTGCGCGCGACGAAGCACAGACAGAACGGCACGGCCGACCAGGACACCGCGAACAGATAGCCCTCGGCAAATTCTCGTGTGCGCGAACTCAGCGCCAACCAATCCATGGCGGGCTCCATCACCAGATGCAGCAACGCCATCCAGATCAACCCCATGACCACCGCCAGCAGTGCCGCACGACGCACAAACAGACCAATCAACTGCGGATCGCGCCCAGCGCCCACGCGCTGCGCAACGATCGGCGTGCACGCCATGAACAAGCCCATGAACAGGATGAACAGCACGAACCAGACGTTGGCGCCCACCGCCACGGCTGCCAGTTCCGCCGCGCCCATGCGGCCGGCCACGATGGTGTCGACGGTGCCCATGCTGACAAAGCTGATCTGCGCCAGTATCAGCGGCAGCGCCAGACGCAGGTTCACCGGCGCCTCGGTACGAAAAGCGGAAAACAACCGGGAGACTGTCGGGAACTGCGTCAGCATGGCAAACGGAAATTGAGGGCGCGCCCAACTGCGGGCATGCGCGGGTCGGCGCGGTATCGCCGACGAGAGGGCGCGTAGTTTGATCGCGCGCGCCGACAGACGCCAGAGCCGGCCCGGATGCGCGTGCATCCGCCTGCGGGGTCCGCTGGTCGGCGGCCGGCCCGGTGATGGCGGCGACTGAGGCTAAATGAAGTCCCCCGCATTTCGGACCCCGCTCATGCCCATCTGGCACATTGTCGACCAACGGCAACTACAAGGAATCACCCGTGTCCGCGGCCTGCACGCCGTGCTGCTGCTGATGGTGGGTGTCTGTGGGGGGCTGGCCCTCGCCCAGTCCGGTGGCGGCATCGCCTGGGCTCATGCTGCCGAGGCACAGCCGGCAGTGGCATCCCCGGTTACGGCGCGGGGCTGGTGCGAATCGGCGGGCGGCCTGCGGCTGAGCTGCGCCCTGCAGCCCTCGCAGTAGCGCCCTAGCCGCGCCGCCAGAGCCGGGGAACGATCGCCGGCACGCTGCGGCAGTACGCCAGATAATCCGCGCCCAGTTGGCGTCTAAGGTCCCGCTCTTCGTAGTGCAGGCCGATCATGATGTACAGGCTCAGCCCTGCAGACAGCAGCAGGTGATCAGCCGTCATCTGCGGCGCAGCCCATAGCAGCATCAGAAATCCCGTCATCATCGGATGACGCAGCTGGCGATACAGCCAGGGCGTGCGAAAGCCCTCTACCGGGGGCTGCAGGCCGCGATAGCGCTCCCATGCCGGCTTGAGGCCGAAAAATCGGCCATGATCGAACTGAAACGT
>JBFJKG010000528.1:0-1844 GCA_041635075.1 Solimonas sp. | reverse complement strand
GACCACCCCCTTGGGGTGACCGGTGGTACCGGAGGTGAACATGATGTCCATGCAGTCATCCGGCTGCACCCGGGACTCGCAGACGCGGACCTGCTCCGTGGTCTGTTCGTCGGCGCGGGCCATGAATGCGCGCCAACCGGTGTCGCTGTCCTGTGCGTCGCCGAGGACAACGACATGTTCCAGCGGTCTCGGCCAGTGTTCGGCCAGCAGCGTCGGGAAATGCTGGCCGAGGAAATGCCCGGCGCAGAACAACACCCGTGCGCCGCTGCGCTCCAGAATGTAAGCGGCTTCCTGCCCCTTCATGCGCGTATTTACCGGCACCAGCGCCGCGCCGAGGCTGTGTATCGCCAGCCCGGCCACGATCCACTCAACACAGTTGGGCGCCCAGATTGCAACCCGATCGCCCCTCTGTACGCCCAATGCCAGCAGCGCGCGTGCGGCATAGATACGCAACTGATCGAGTTCCGCATAACTGAGCTCGCTGCCGTCCTCGCCGATCACCGCGCTGCGCGAGGCGTGGCGCTGGACTGATGCGGCAAAGGCGGCGGGGACGGTCGCGATAGTCATGACGCCTGGCCGCTCAGTCAGCCCACATCAGATAGCCATTGTCGATGCGCATCTCCGCACCGTTGATGAAGCGCGATTCATCCGATGCCAGGAACAGCACCAGATTGGCGATGTCCTGCGGCTGGCAGAAGCGTGCCTGCAGCTGCTTCGGATCCTTTTCGCGGACGTGTGCCTGAGTGGTCGGCGCACCTTTCTGCTGCGAATGCAGATTGAACACCATCGGGGTGGCGATGCCATCCGGGTGTATCGAGTTGCAGCGGATCTTGTAGAGCTGTGCGCGGCAGTGCGCGGCGACGCTACGGGTAAGCCCGGCCACCGCCGCCTTGGAGGCGCTGTAGGCACAGAAGCTGGAAACGCCGCCGATACCGGCCATCGACGACATGTTGATGATCGAGCCGTTCGGACGTTCCTTCATCGCCAGCAGACCGTGCTTGCAGCCCAGAAAGTAGCCGTCCGAATTGATCTTCTGGATCTTCTGCCACAGCGCCAGATCAGTGTCCTCGATCGTGGCCTGGGCGAGTATCGCTGCGTTGTTGACCAGAATGTCGACGCCGCCGTAGGTCTCCTTGGTCTTGGCGATGACTTCGATCCAGTCGTCCTCGGAGGAGATGTCCTGCTTGAGAAACACGGCGCTGCCGCCTTTGGCGGCGATCGCAGCCGCTACTTTCTCGCCTTCGGCCACGTTGACGTCCGTGAGCACAACCTTGGCGCCCTCAGCTGCGAGCAGCTCAGCGTCGGCCTTGCCGACGCCGCTGGCACCGCCGGTGATGATTGCTACTTTGTCCTGTACCCGTCCCATCGCAATGCTCCTCAGAAAACAGTGATGTCGTTGTTAATGTTTGCGCGCCGCATGCGCACCTGCGCGGCGCCCGGCGGAAAGGCAGTCGGCTAGTGACAGGCCGCTGACGTAGCCGTTGGATGCCACGCCGACAGCGGCCCGCCCGGCCGCATACAGTCCCGGAATTGCCTGTAGCTGGGCGTTGACCACCGCATTGCTGGTTTCATCGACCTTCAGCCCGCCCAGCGTGATGGTCGGGCAGGGGAAGGTGGCGCTGTCCGCGGAAATGTCCAGCGCGTAGTACGGGGCGGTATCCAACGCTGCACACATGTCGCTGGACTTGCCCAGGGCATCGGTGCTGCCGCTGCGCGCATCGTCGCTGTAACGCTGAAGCGTGCCCTTGAGCGCAGCCGCCGGCAGGCCAATCTTGGCGGCCAGCGCCTCGGGCGTGGCGCCCCGCTTGGCGAACAGCATCAGGAAGAACGCAGGCACGCTCTGG
>JBFJKG010000527.1:0-1854 GCA_041635075.1 Solimonas sp. | reverse complement strand
TCGTCGCTCTGGAAATACGGCTGGGGCTGCAGCGCAAACTGCTCTCCGCTGCGGCGCTGCGTCAAATTCCAGTGGTTCATGGGGTTGGCCACCACCAGTGTGTGGTTCAGCAGATCCCGGGGGTGTGAGATCGGTGGCGCGGTCTTCAGATAGTCCGCTGACGCGCACAAGGCCAACTGCGTCTGTCCTATAGGGCGGGCGATCAGCTGCTGGCTGTCCTGGGGTTGGCCGACCCGGATCGCTGCGTCGAGTTGTCGCTCGATCAGGTTCTCGTAGCGGTTGGAGACCTGCAGGTTCAGACGCACGCCGGGGTAGCGCCGCATGAACTCAAAGAAGCACGCGCCCATCCATTCCTGAGTGAGGTTCACCGGCGCGGTGATATTCAGCGAGCCGCACAGACCGCTGCGGGATTCGTCCAGATTGGCGGTGACGGCGGCCAGATCGTCCAGCAGCGGGCCGCAGGCCGCGAAATACTGTTGCCCCGATTCGGTTAGTGCAAAGCGGTGGGCGCTGCGTTCCAGCAGACGGCAGCCGAGTTGGCGTTCCAGTGTTTGCAGGCGCCGACTCAGCGTGGCGATGGGCACGCCCAACGCCGAGGAGGCCGCCCGCAAGCTACCCTGCTGCACGAGCTGGTGGAACAGGCGCAGATCGTCGAGCGAAGGCGTTGTTTGCATATATGGAAACAAATGATCCAAAGTTGTGTATTACGGATCATATATGAAATGTATATTCTGCCGCCCTCGTTACTGGGAGCACGCACATGCCGCGCAATCCGACAGCCGTCTGGACCTTGGTGATCGCCGCCACCTTCTTCTGGGGCAGCAACTTCAACGCCGGCCGCGCCATCGTTTCACAGCTGCCGCCGCTGACCGCTGCGGGTGAACGCTTCGCGATCGCGGTCGTGATACTGCTGCTGATGCGGCTCTGGCGGCGGCAGCCGGAGTCGCAGCTTGCGCCGGCCACGATGCTGCACTTGGCGTTGCTGGGCCTGCTCGGTGTCTTCGGCTTCAACTACGCCTTCTTCACCGCACTGAGCAGCACGTCGGCGCTCAACGCCGCCCTGATCATGGCCTTGTCGCCGCTGCTCACGGCCTTGCTGTCATCCTGGCTGCTGGCTACCGCGCTGCCGGCACGTCAGTTGATCGGCATCGGCATCGCGTTCGCCGGGGTCAGTCTGGTGATAACCGGCGGCCACTTCCACGACATTCACGTCGCCGTCGGCGACCTGTGGATGCTGTTCGCCTGCCTGGCCTGGAGCCTGTACAGCGTATTGCTGAAGCGGAACGCCGCGCACGTGCCGCCGCTGCAGCAGGCGCGCTGGACGATATCCGCCGGCTCCCTTGCGCTGATCGCAGCGGCCGTTTGGCAGGACAACTCAACCGCATTGATCACCGCTCAGACCGGGCAGGCATGGCTGATTGTTCTATACATGGGCCTGTGCGGCACGGTGCTGGCCTACCTGTTCTGGCTGCAGGGCGTGCAGGCACTGGGGCCGCAACGCGCCGCCATTGCCTTCAATCTGGTGCCGGTGTTTACCTTGCTGATCAATCTGGCACTGGGCACCTGGCCGCGGCCAGAGCAGTTTGCGGGTCTGGTGCTGGTGGTGGCGGGCGTGCTGGTGGCGAGCGGCTGGAAGCCCGCCGTCCCCGGTTTCAGGAAACGCCAATTGGCCGTGGTGGGGCGCAGCGAACGTTAGCGCGCGTGCCGCGCACTGGCGCAGACGGCGCCTGCCTGAATCGTCCGGGTTGAACGCGCCGATCAACAGCGGTGCCGACGCTCAGCTCTGCTGATGCGTCAAGGCGTAATCAATTGCCGCGCACACGGCGGCGCACTGCGCAAGGATGCATTCCTCGG
>JBFJKG010000526.1:0-1857 GCA_041635075.1 Solimonas sp. | reverse complement strand
TCAGTGCTGCCGCCGCCGATATCGACCACCAGGCGCCGCGGCTTCTGCCGGCCCATGCCGTGCGTGACCCCGCCGTAGACCAGGCGCGCCTCTTCAAGCCCGGCAATGATCTCGATCGAATGACCGAGCGCGGCCTCCGCTGCGGCGTGAAAGTCGGAGCTGCGGCGCAATCGACGCAGGGTGTTGGTGCCGACCGCGCGCACGCGTTCGGGGGGGATGCCGCGCAGGCGTTGGCCAAACCGCTGCAGACAGGCCAGGGCGCGCAGCGCTGCGTCTGGACGCAGGCGCTTGTCCTTGTCGAGGCCGCCCGCCAGGCGCACGGGCTCGCGCAGCCGGTCGATGATCTGGAGTTCATGCCCATCGGCTCGGGCCACCATCATATGGAAGCTGTTGGAGCCAAGATCGACCGCGGCTACTTCCTGGCTGCGCGGGTCTGCGGCGCGGATGACCATGCTCATGGCGCCGCCCGTCGCGCGGGGTCGGCGGGCAAGCCAGATGGTACGCGGGAGTGAGGCAATGGCATCAGGGGCGAGAATTGGGTCGGAGTCGCGGTTAGCGCCGGTAGCAAAGGTTAGCAGGCTGAAGGAATTGGTCACCAACATGAAGCGATGCGTTGACCCAGTGCCTCAATTCCCGGACAATTTCATGGTTCACCGGATTGGTACCATCCTTCGGTGCCTCCGGCAGCCGCTGAAGCCAGTCAGGCCGCCTGCATTTTTGGGAGTTCTCATCATGAAGTTCGCGCGTTGGGGTCTGATCGCCCTTGCCGCTGCGCTGGTTGCGCCCGCTGCCGTTGCTGCTGACGGTGACGCCGAGGCTGGCCGCGTCAAAGCCAATACCTGCATGGGGTGCCACGGCATTCCGAAATACAACAACGTCTACCCCACCTACCGCGTTCCCAAGGTCGGGGGGCAGCCGGCGGCATACATCGAGGCAGCGCTGAAGGCGTACAAGTCGGGTGAGCGCCCGCACGCCACCATGCACGCCCAGGCGGCAAGCCTGTCGGATCAGGATATCGCCGACATCGCCGCTTTCCTCGTTGACGCGCCTGCACACAAGTAAGGACACCATGAAGCGCATACTTCTGAGCATCCTATTGGGGCTGTCTGCGACAGCCGCCGCCGCTGAAGTCGCGGTACCAGAGAAAGCCGCTGCCTGTGCCGCATGTCACGGCGAGGGCGGAGCGAAGCCCATCATGCCGGCCTATCCGGTGTTGGCGGGCCAGTACGCCAATTATCTGGAGCGTTCGCTCCATGAGTACCAGGACGGCCACCGCAAGAACCCGATCATGGCCGCGCAGGCCGCCGCCCTGACCAAGGACGAGATCAAGGCGCTGGCGCGCTACTTCGCGGCGCAGCCGGGCCCGCTGTACACCCCCAGCATCGCTGGCGCCTCCGGCGCGCACCCTTAAGCACACGCTGCAGTACTGAAAACGCGGCCTTCGGGCCGCGTTTTTTTTGAGGCTCTCGCCGCGGTATGGAAAGGCGAGTGTCTCTGCCGGGAATCACTGCGCTAGACTGGCGCCGGTGTACAGTCGGCGCTGCGGCAAGCCGTGCCAATCACTTTTGGGAGGAGCAAGATGAAGGCAATCAAGTTAGTGGGCGCGGGACTGTTGGCGTTGGCGCCGATGGCGAGCTTCGCCGCTGCACCGGGGTACGTTGACCTCTACTACATTCCCAACTCCAGCGTGGAGGTCGATACCTTTCCCTCATTCGACGACGATGGCGACGGCTTTGGCGCCAAGATCATGGCGCCGGTGAGTAGCTGGGGGGTGCTGACCGGTGAGTATCAGAGCGCGAAGTTGGACGATACCGACGTAGATGTAGAGCAGATTCGATTTGGACTCGGCGTGCTGAC
>JBFJKG010000525.1:0-1860 GCA_041635075.1 Solimonas sp. | reverse complement strand
TTGTCCATCGGCATGGCGACGACAGTAAGGGTCGGGCACGCCGTCGGCGCGGGCATGCGCGACGAAGTGGTTCTGCGCGGGCAGACCGGCATGCTGCTTGGCGCGACCCTGGCGTTGATCTCCGCGGCGTCAATGCTGCTGCTGCCCGGCTTGATCGTGAGTGTCTATACCGATGTCGTCGCGGTTGCCGACATGGCGGCCGGTTTTCTGGGTTTGGCCGCCCTGTTCCAAGTGTTTGACGGCATCCAGGCCACCGCGAACGGTGCCCTGCGGGGAATCAAGGACACCCGGCTGCCGATGCTGGTGACCGTTGCGGCCTACTGGATCGTCGGCATGCCGTTGGCGGTGTGGCTGGCATTTTCGACGGCGCTTGGGCCCAGCGGAATCTGGATCGGCTTCATTGCAGGGCTCGCAGTGGCGGCAGCCGGATTGTCGTGGCGATTTGCCGTGCGTGCGCCGCAGGTGCACGTTGCGGCTCGTTCGCAGTTGATGACGTGAGCCTGGGCTGGCCGACGTATCCGGTCGCCACTCAGGTGGTGCGACATGCGTGATTGATCTGCTGCAGCGGACCGCTGATTAGAACGGGGGGGCGCCGGTCAGCTGGATGCGGGGTGGGAATGCGATGATCGTCCCGCGCTCAATGAGCCGGGGGCAAGGACGCGGTTTCCTCTGGGCTGGACTGCGCTGAGGCCACTGCTGCGGGAGCGGTCTCCGCCGAAGCAGGGCTGAACTCGGCAGCCGCGGTGGGCAGTACCGCCACCACCCGCACCGAGTCCGGAGGTGTCGGTGGGGGTGTCAGATCGCGGGGCGCCGGCTGTCGCAGCCCGAGTATCGCGTCGATGCGCGCTGCCATAAGCAGCAGCCGCTCCGCTTCCGCGTATGCGGCAGGGTCCAGCTGCTGGGCTGCCTGCTGTCTCAGCCCTTCGGCGGCGGTGTACAGCTTGCGCTGGGCCAGACGCAGACGTAGCTCCTGGCCTGTCTGCGCCGGCGTGCCCGGCTGCAGCGTTTGCTCTGCCGCATCCAGATACTGCTGCAAAGGACCGACACACCCCTGCGCAGCGTGCTCCAGACAGGCTGCGGCGCGGGTGTATGACTGATGCGCGTGCAGCGTTTCCAGGCTGCCGGCCTGGACCACGCAGCTGCCCATCAGGGCCATCAGGGCCAGGGCACGGGTCGGATCAGGGCGCAAACGAGGTACGGACATGTTGAGTGTCTGTTGTTGGAACAGCGGGCTGACCGGTCGGTGCCGGGACCTGCGCAGTGGTTGCGGCTTGCCGGAGCAGACCGAGAAACGGACGCGATTATGAGGGCAGTGGCCCGCGCGAGCTTGCGAATGCGCGCCATCTGCATGCCAGGGCAGGTCGTATTGGCGGCGGTCCTGCGTACAATATCGGCCCCGCAATCCCAGCCGAACTATCGACTCATGTCCGCACCGTTCAATCGCCGCTCAAAGATCATCACCCAAGGCGTACAGCGCTCCCCCAATCGCGCGATGCTGCGTGCCGTTGGCTTTGGTGACGGCGATTTCGAAAAGCCGATCGTCGGCATTGCCAACGGCCATTCGACGATGAACCCCTGTAACGCCGGCATACAACCGCTGGCGGACCGCGCCAGCGCCGCAGTTACGGCAGCCGGTGCAATGCCGCAGAGCTTCGGGTTTCCGACCGTGACGGACGGCATCTCGATGGGCACCGAGGGCATGAAGTTCTCGTTGATCTCGCGCGAGGTGATTGCCGATGCGATCGAGACGGCGTGCTCGTCGCAGTGCATGGATGGTGTGCTGGTCGTCGGTGGCTGCGACAAGAACATGCCGGGCGCGATGATCGGCATGTTGCGCATGAACATTCCCGGCATTTTCGT
>JBFJKG010000524.1:0-1898 GCA_041635075.1 Solimonas sp. | reverse complement strand
GGCATACGGCGGCACGTCATGCGTCACCAGCGCGTGTGCGGCGACGATGGCGCCGTCACCGATCGTCAATCCGCGGCGGATCTGCGCGCCGGCACCAATCCAGACATCGTGACCAATCACGGTCTTGCTGGGCATCGTGTATACCGCCGCAGCGCTGTCCGCGGTCGGCGCCAATCGCTGGAAGTCCGGGCTTTCATAGAACTTCGGCATGTAGTCCGGGCGTGTGAAGGTAAATGGATGCGTCGAAAGCCAATCGGTGGGGTGTTCGGGTGCGCCGATCACCGCGGACTCTGCGATCGAGCAGTAGCGTCCGACTTCGGTAGCGTACAGGCTCACGCTGCCATAGCCGTTGATGTAGCTGTATGCACCCAGCGCGCTGTTCTTGATGCGACGCGGGTCCATCACGAAAACCGGGCGTTCGTAGCGCAGCACGCCGTCTATGCTGCGACCTTCGAATACCTTCAGTCCGTGATCAAGCAGCTGTTGCGCGGTGAGCCCCTTCAGCGCGGCCATTCCCATGCGTCTTCGTCAATTCAGTACAGGGGACCAGCGTAGCGCTCTATGGTGAAACCGCTGTGCGGATTTTCCCGCGTCACGCGGTAGGTTTCTGGCGACAGCGCGGTCAGGCGCTGATCGGCCAGTCGGGCCTCCAGCTCGGCCATGACAGTCTCGGGTTTGCTGAAATCCAGCGCCGACGCGTGCGGGGCGAGGTCGTAGCGCCACCACTGCAGGCGCAGCATGCGCTCGACGGTTGCTTCTGGAAACCGCAGCCGCTGTACGCGCGCCGGAACGCCGGCAACGATGGCGTAGGGCGGAACGTCCTGAGTGACGACCGCATGCGCAGCGACGATGGCACCGTCGCCAATGCGGACGCCGGCCTTGATGAACGCGCCGGCACCGATCCAGACATCGTGGCCGATGACCGTCTCAGGCGCATCGCTGTAAGGATTGGGCGCAGCGTCGGCACCCGGCGCCAAGCGTGCGAACTCCGGCAGCCGATAGAACGGCGGCAAGCTGTCAGGGCGGGTAAACACGAAGGGATGGGTGCTGAACCATTCGGTCGGGTGTTCTGGCGGACCGATCACGACCGCCTCCGCAATCGAGCAGTACCGACCGAGCCGGCAATGGTAGAGGCTGGAGGTATAGCGGCCGTTGATATAGCTGAACGCGCCCAGGGTGACGTTCTTGAGCCGGCGCGGGTCGAATACAAACGCCGGCCGTTCGTAGATCAGATGGCCGGCCAGGCTGCCGCCCTCGATCATGCACAGACCGTAGTCGCGCTCCAGCTGCCGCGCGTCCAGCCCGGTGGCGCGCGCCTCGTGGTTCGTGGGCGCACTCATTCCATGTAGCCGAGCATCTGCAGTTGTTCGATGATCTGCTTCTGTTCGCCGGCGTCCATTTCCTCGACCTGTTCGCGTCGCTGCGGTGCGCGCGTCGGCGCGCCCTTCTTGAGCGGGTGCGCGGCCAGCCAGTCGGCGCTGAAGAAGCGGGCAGGCACTTGCCCTTCAAAGTCACTGGGCACCGGCAAGCCAAGGCTGTGCAGCAGGGTCGGCGCGACATCGACGATCTGGCACAGGTCCACCATGCCGGCAGCGGCAATCCCGGGGCCTACGGCCATGAAGATGCCATCGGGGTGATGGGTACCGGCTGCGTGCGGGCGGTCGGCGATGCATGGCTGCAGATTCTTGATGGAGACGAAGCCGTGATCGCTGAGGACCAGGGTCAGGTCGCAGGCGCGCTCCATATGCTTGCCCGGGAACCAGTCTTCGCGCTTGAGGACGTCGGTGATGATCTGCTCGCCGGTGACCGGATGGCGCAGTGACAGCAGGTCGGCGATCAGGCGTTCGCGAAACGCTGCGTAGTCTTCCGGCCGTATGCCCGGATCTCCCGGCTTCTGG
>JBFJKG010000523.1:0-1904 GCA_041635075.1 Solimonas sp. | reverse complement strand
TGTCGGCACGCGGTCTGGCCGTGGATACCGGGCTCGCGCGCGCCGAGGAGTTTCCCCGCTTCAAGGCCTTCTGGCTGGAACAGCCCAAGTCCGATCCCGACGAGCTGGTGGTCTACGCCTTGCTCGACTCCCCCAGCGTGACCGGCGCCTACCGGTTCGGCATCCGTCCCGGTGAGACCCTGTTGATGGAGGTGGACGCGGCCCTGTATCCGCGCAAGCCGATAGAGCGGCTGGGTATCGCACCGCTGACCAGCATGTACCAGACCGGCGAGAACGACCGCAGACTGGCATATGACTTCCGTCCGGAGATACACGACTCCGACGGTCTCGCCCTACATACCGGGAGCGGCGAATGGATCTGGCGCCCACTGGTCAATCCACGCACGCTGCGCGTCAACTCGTACATCGACCAGAGCCCGCGCGGCTTCGGCCTGATGCAGCGTGACCGCGACTTTGCAAACTATCAGGATGACGGCGTCTGGTACGACCGCCGACCCAGCCTCTGGGTCGAGCCCAAGGGCGACTGGGGCAAAGGTTCGGTGCAGCTGGTGGAGATCCCCACCAACGACGAGACCTTCGACAACATCGTGGCCTACTGGAATCCGGAGCAGCCGGTCGCGCGCGGCGAGGAGCTGCTGTTTGCCTATCGACTGTATTGGGGCGCGGTGACCCCGGCGCGGCCGCCGCTGGCGACCGTGCAGGCGACCCGCACTGGCCTCGGCGGCGTCATCGGTCGCAAGCGCGAGTATTTCTCATGGCGCTTTGCGGTGGACTTTGCCGGCGGCGCGCTTGCGGAACTGGCGGCCAACAGCGGCGTGGAGCCGGTCATCACGGCTACGCGCGGCAGCATCGAGATTCCGTCGGCGCGACCACTGGAACCGATCCGCGGCTATCGCGCCCTGTTCGACATCCGGCCGGACGAATCACTGGAACCGATCGATCTGCGCCTGTATCTAAAGCAGGGCAAGAACACGCTGACGGAAACCTGGGTCTATCAGTGGACCCCGCCACCGCTGGACCAGCGGACCCTGTACTGAACCGATTCCGGAGCATCGCCTGTGTCATTCCGAACGCTGACCGCCCTCCTGCTGCTGCCGGCCACACTGGTGTTTGCTGCAGCAGCGCCGCCGCCGGCGCTCACCGCCTATCGCACCGAGTTAGCGCGGGTACAGGCTTCTACCGCCGCGGTCTCGCTGGAGCCCTTGCTGAACGCCGCGCTGGCGGCCCAGGACGCGATGATGCAGCTTGCCGATGGCGATCAGGCGTGGATCGAAACGCTGGATGAGGCCGGCTACACGCAGTTGCAGGCCGAGCTGCCGGGCTTTCATTTCTCGCGCGGGTACGATGTCTACACCCAGCCCGATGCCGCGTTCCTGCTATCGCTGGCACACCGCAAGGGCCGCCCCGAGGATCAGGCGTTCTTCACGATCTACGCCGGACTGTGGAGCGACGAATACCTGCCGCGCTACCTGAGTCTGGGCACGCGGCCGACGCCGTGCGTGCGCTTTGGCGAAAACATCCTGCCCACGCTGTATACGCAATGGCGCGACTACGCGGCGCGCTATCCGCAGGCCTACGTCAGTCACACTCAGCAGACCCTGCGTGACCTCGAGGAAGCGGTCGCGCTCGGCGCGTGCGCCTGCGGTGACACCGCCAGCGTCGAGCGCGAACTCAGCGGCTTTGTGAAGCAGTTTCCGCAAACCCCGGTGGCGGCGGACATTCGCAAACGCCTGATCGAGCTCAAGGAAACCCCAGACTTGCGCCCGATACGCTGCCGCTAGCTTGAAAACCGCAGCGTCTGCCGCAAGACAAGGCTCTACAATCGCGCTCGTTTAAATCCGACTCCACCGGGAGGCTGCGTGCAGCCGATCATTTCCGTACGTGATCTCAACAAGACCTACGCC
>JBFJKG010000522.1:0-1905 GCA_041635075.1 Solimonas sp. | reverse complement strand
CCCGGAGTCTGTCGCCATGGTCGCGGCGCAGGTCATCGGTAACGACACGACGATTACCGTGGCCGCGCAGAGCGGCAACTTTCAGCTCAACGTTATGCTGCCGCTGATCGCGCACAACCTGCTGCAGAGCCTGCATCTCTTAAACACCGCGAGCCGGTTGCTGGCGGATCGCGCAATTGCCGGGTTCACCGTGCGCGAGGCGCGTCTGCGGACAACCCTGGACCGCAATCCGGTGCTGGTCACAGCGCTGAACGCGATGATCGGATACGAGCGCGGTGCGGCGATTGCCAAGAAGGCCTATGCCGAGGGGCGCCCGATACTCGATGTCGCGGTCGATGAGACCGGCATCGATCGAGCCCGCCTGCGGCGCCTGCTGGATCCGCGGCGACTCACTCAGCCTCAGGCTCCCGATACGCCCCCGGCTGCAAGAAAGCGGCGCAAACAGAGGACGTGAACGCGCAGGTCTTGTAGCATGCGCGCCGCACGTACTTCGCATCCATGACCGCCATGACCACGATACGCCAGGACGATTTTGTCCAGTCCATCGCCGACGCCTTTCAGTACATCAGCTACTACCATCCGCTGGACTATATCCAGGCGCTGGGCGCAGCTTACGAGCGCGAGGAGTCACCCGCCGCCAAGGACGCCATAGCGCAGATTCTGACCAACTCGCGCATGAGCGCTGAAGGCCGGCGCCCGATCTGTCAGGACACCGGGATCTGTGTGGTATTTCTGAAAGTCGGCATGAATGTGCGCTGGGATTCCACGCTCAGCGTGCAGGAAATGGTCGACGAGGGCGTACGCCGCGCGTACCTGAACCCCGATAACACACTGCGCGCATCGGTATTGGCGGATCCAGCGGGCGCGCGCCGCAACACCAAGGACAACACCCCGGCAGTCATCCACTATGAGATCGTGCCGGGCGATCACGTCGAGGTGACCTGTGCCGCCAAGGGCGGCGGTTCCGAAAACAAGTCGAAGATGGTCTGCCTCAACCCATCGGACTCGATCGTCGACTGGGTACTGAAAACCGTGCCGACGATGGGCGCCGGCTGGTGCCCACCCGGTATCCTCGGCATCGGCATTGGCGGCACGCCGGAAAAGGCCACGGTCATGGCCAAGGAAGCCATCATGGCGCCGGTCGATATTCACCTTCTGAAGGAAAAGGCCGCGCGCGGCGAAACCCTGACGCGTATCGAAGCGCTGCGCCTTGAGTTGCTGGAGAAGGTCAATGCGCTCGGCATTGGCGCTCAGGGACTCGGCGGACTGACGACGGTGCTCGACGTCAAGATCATCGACTATCCGACGCATGCGGCTTCCTTGCCGGTTGCGATGATTCCGAATTGCGCCGCCACCCGGCATGTGCATTTTGAACTGGACGGCAGCGGCCCGGCGCGTCTGCAGGCCCCGAAGCTGGAGGACTGGCCGAAGGTCACCTGGCAGCCAGACGAGAAGAAGGCCAAGCGTGTGGATCTGAATACGCTGACCCCCGAACTGGTAGCGAGCTGGAAGCCGGGCGACATCCTGCTGCTCAACGGCAAGATGCTCACCGGCCGCGACGCCGCGCACAAGCGCATCCAGACCATGCTTGCCAACGGTGAGAAGCTGCCGGTGGATTTCAGCAACCGGGTGATCTACTACGTTGGCCCGGTGGATCCGGTGCGTGACGAGGTGGTCGGGCCTGCCGGCCCCACAACCGCCACTCGCATGGACAAGTTCACCGAAATGATGCTCGCGCAAACCGGCTTGATCGCGATGATCGGAAAGTCCGAACGCGGTCCTGCCGGTATCGAGGCCATCAAGAAGCACAAGGCTGCCTACCTGATGGCGGTGGGCGGTGCGGCGTATCTGGTTTCCAAGGCGATCAAGGCTTCCAAGGTAGTCGGCTTCGCCGACCTGGGCATG
>JBFJKG010000521.1:0-1918 GCA_041635075.1 Solimonas sp. | reverse complement strand
TAGCGCTGCGTCCGGCGTGAACAGCGCTGCAAACGCAGTCCAGTCGCGCTGGTCCACCACATGGCAGTAACGGACCAGCAGGTCCTGGATATCCAATCGATCAACCACCGCTGGTATCGACATGCATGCACCCTGCTCAAGGACAGGGCGATAGCCTCGCGCCACCGAATCAACTCCGCCTCACACAAGTGAGCGAGGGCGCTTTCGCGCGTCCGAAGGCAGGATGTGGTGTGGTGGCATCGCGATCCGCGTATGCGGCGCAGCGGTCGTCTATGGAGCTGCCGATGTCGGCGGCGGCGCCTGTGCTGATTTCGCGCTGCCGCGTGCAGGCGCCACCGGCAAGGAAATCGACTCAGGCAGCGTTGGCGCACGCCGATGACGGGTGGCCTGTTCGTAGGCATAGGCAAGCCTGATCAGCTTTGCCTCCGACCAGGCAGCGCCAAAGAACGACAGCCCGACTGGCAACCCAAACACTTCGCCGGCGGGTACGGTGATGTGAGGGTAGCCAGCCACAGCGGCCAGGCTGGAGCTGCTGCCCAGGTAGTGGTCACCGTTCACGAGGTCAATCAACCAGGCGGGACTGGTAGTGGGCGCCACCAGTGCATCCAGGGTGTGCTGCCTCATGACCCTGTCGATGCCTTCGGCTCCGGCCCACCGGCGACATTCGGCCACCTGCTTGCGATAGCCGGCGTTGTCCAAGCCCTTCTTCGCGGCCGCTTCCTCGAACAGCTCCTGCTCGAAGTACGGCATCTCCTCGCTGCGCCGCTGAACATTGAAGGCGATGACTTCGTCCAGAGAACGAGCCGGCATGTCAGGGCCGAGCCTGGACAGGTAGTCGTTCAGACCGGCCTTGAACTCGGTGAGCAACACCGAGAGCTCGCAAGAATCGGTGCGCTCAGTGTCGAGTTCCACCGGATCGACGATCACCGCACCCTGTTGCTTGAGCACCCGTATCGCCGCTTCGGCGATACGGTCCGAGTCCGGGCTATAGCCAAAGTGTCCGCGGCGAGAAATGCCAATGCGTGCGCCGCGCAAGGCGTTTGGATCCAGGTTCGCCGCGTAATCGGGAACGGCGCTGACGGCTGCGGTGGCCGCGTCGGCCGGATCGCGGCCCGCCATTGCAGTCAGCAGGATCGCGGCGTCGGTAACCGTGCGCGCCATGGGCCCGGCCGTGTCCTGACTTCTGGAAATGGGAATGATGCCGCTGCGGCTGACCAGGCCGACCGTGGGTTTGATCCCCACCAAGCCGTTGACACTCGCCGGGCATACGATCGAGCCGTCGGTTTCGGTGCCGACAGCCGCCGCCGCGAGATTGGCTGCAGCGGCGACACCGCTGCCTGAGCTGGAGCCGCAGGGGCTGCGATCAAGCGCGTAGGGATTGCGGACCTGTCCGCCACGCGCACTCCAGCCACTGGTGGAGTGATAGGAGCGAATGTTCGCCCATTCGCTCAGGTTGGTTTTGGCGAGAATGATGGCGCCGGCTGCGCGTAGCCGCTTCACCAGAAAGGCATCCTGCGGCGCATGCCATCCGTTCAGGGCGAGCGAGCCCGCCGTGGTCATCATGCGGTCACCGGTATCGATGTTGTCCTTGATGACCACGGGTATGCCGTGCAGCGGGCCGCGAGGGCCCTTGGCCTTGCGCTCAGCGTCAAGTTGGTCAGCGATCGCCAGCGCATCGGGGTTGATCTCGGCGATGGCGTTCAGGCGCGCCCCGCTCCTGTCCAATGCCGCAATTCGCTTCAGGTACTGCTCCACTAGCTGACGCGACGTGTACGCCCCGTCGGTCATGCCCGCCTGCAGTTCGACTAGCGTGCGCTCCTGAACATCCGGCTGAGCCGGCGTAGCGGGCGGCGGCTGGGCAAATGTTTGGCCCATGACCAGCAACGCCGCCGCAGCTGTCCGTCGACCCAGGTGTGCC
>JBFJKG010000520.1:0-1922 GCA_041635075.1 Solimonas sp. | reverse complement strand
ACCGCGGTGGCGTTGAAACAGCAGCCATGCCAGCGCGATGCCGGCAAACGACACCAGCACCGAAGTGAGCTCGATGCGATGCTTGGCGTGCGCCATGGCTTCGGTGATGGGCGCCTGCGGCAACACTGCATCCAACGGCAGATGGATGAACCCGCCAAGCAGGGCGGCAACCGCAAGTACCGCCAGCGGCAGCGAGTGATCCAGGCCGCGCGGCTGCAGCACCGCATGGCCGTGCGCCTCGCCGAAGAACGCGATGAAGATCAGGCGGAAGCTGTAAAGCGCCGTCAGGAACGCGCCCACCAACCCCATCCAGTACAGCTCGGTGTGCCCATAGGCCCAAGCCTGGAACAGGATTTCGTCCTTGGAGTAAAAGCCGGACGTGCCGGGGAACGCGACCAGCCCCAGCGTGCCAATCAGAAACACCCAGAACGTGAACGGGATCTGCTTGCGCAAGCCACCCATCTTGAAGATGTCCTGCTCATGGTGGCAGGCCAGAATCACGCTGCCAGCGGCAAGAAACAGCAGCGCCTTGAAGAAGGCGTGCGTCATCAAATGGAACACGGCAGGTTGATAAGCGCCCGCGCCGAGCGCCAGAAACATGTAGCCGATCTGCGACATGGTCGAATACGCCAGCACCTTCTTGATGTCGGTCTGAGTCAGCGCGGTGAATCCGGCCATCAGCAAGGTGAGGCCGCCGATCCAGCCCACCGCGGCCAAGGCCAGCGGCGCCAACTCGAACAGCGCGTGCGTGCGTGCGATCAAATACACGCCGGCGGTGACCATGGTTGCCGCATGAATCAGGGCAGACACCGGGGTCGGACCTGCCATCGCATCCGGCAGCCAGGTCTGCAACGGCAGCTGCGCGGATTTACCGACAGCACCGCCGAGCAGCAGCAAAGCTGCAATCGTGATCAGGGTATCGCCCTCGGCAAACCGCTGCGGCGCCAGCTCCAGCAAAGCCTGAATATTCAGCGTGCCCAGCGCGTGGAACAACACGAACAGGCCGATCGCCATGAAGGTGTCGCCAACGCGGGTCACGACAAACGCCTTGCGCGCCGCGGCCCCGTTGGCCGGATCGCGATACCAGAAGCCAATCAGCAGATACGACGCCAGGCCCACACCTTCCCAGCCCAGATACAGGAACAGCAGGTTGTCACCCAGCACCAGGAACAGCATCGCGGCGACAAACAGGTTCATGTACGAGAAGAAGCGGCCGTAGCCCTCGTCACCGCGCATGTACCACGACGCAAACAGATGAATGAAGAAGCCGACGCCGGTGATCACCGACATCATCAGCATCGATAGCTGATCCAGGCGCAGCGCAAACTGAGGTGCAAACCCGCCCACATCCATCCACGTCCACAGCAGCTGGGTGTGCGCGGCACCAGCCGGCAACTGATAGAACTGCCAGCCCAACAGCGCCGTCAAAGCCGCAGCAAAGCCGACACTGCCGACGCCGATGGCCGCGGCCAGATTCTCCGACACCCGGTCACGCGCCAGCGCCAGCGTCACGAACCCCAGCAGCGGCGCCAGAAAAACTAGAAACAGGAGGTCGAGCATCAGCGCAGCTCCCCGTATCCGGTTGCGGCCAACACGGGTGCCTGCGCACTCATCGCACGCCGCCTCATCCCTTCATCTCCCCTGCCGCATCTACATCCAGCGTGCGGAAGCGGCGGTGCAGTTGCAGCACGATGGCGAGGCCGACGGCGGCCTCCGAAGCGGCCAAGGTCAGAATCAGTATGAACATGATCTGGCCGTCGGGTTGGCCCCACCGACTGCCGGCCACAACGAAGGCCAACGCCGCAGCATTCATCATGACCTCGACCGACATCAGCATGAACAGAATGTTTCGGCGCACCATCACGCCGAGCAAACCCAGCACGAACAGCACGGCAGCCAGCGCCAGGCCATGCGCCATCGGT
>JBFJKG010000519.1:0-1938 GCA_041635075.1 Solimonas sp. | reverse complement strand
GGGCCAGCCGCTCAAACTCATCAAAGCGCAGCGGGCGGTTATCCATCGCCGAAGGCAGGCGAAAGCCGTACTGCACCAGCGTTTCCTTGCGCGAGCGGTCGCCTTTGTACATGGCGCCGAGCTGCGGCACGGTGACGTGGGACTCATCAATGATCACCAGCGCATCCGGCGGCAGGTAATCAAACAGGCAGGGCGGGGCTTCGCCCGGCGCGCGCCCGGAGAGATAGCGCGAGTAGTTCTCGATGCCGTTGCAATAGCCGATCTCGCGGATCATCTCCAGATCAAAGGTGGTGCGCTGCTCCACCCGTTGCGCCTCAATCAGCTTGTCGTTCTTGCGGAAGTAGTCGATGCGCTCGCGCAGCTCTTCGCGTACCGGCTCAAACATGGCCAGCATCTTTTCGCGCGGCGTGACGTAGTGCGTTTTCGGGAATACGGTGATGCGCGGCACCTTGCGCTTGATCTCACCGGTCAGCGGGTCAAAGAACGACAGGTTCTCGATCTCGTCGTCAAACAGCTCGATGCGGATGGCATCGTCGTCCGATTCCGCCGGGTGAATATCAATGACCTCACCGCGCACGCGGTAGCTGCCGCGTTCCAGCACCACCTCATTGCGCGAGTACTGCATGGCCGTGAGCTGGCGGATCAGCTCGCGCTGTTGCAGGCGTTCGCCCTTGACCAGGTGCAGCACCATCTGGAAATAGCTTTCCGGATCACCCAGACCATAAATGGCCGACACCGACGCGATGATGATGGCGTCCTTGCGCGTCATCAGTGCCTTGGTTGCTGACAGGCGCATCTGCTCGATGTGCTCGTTGATGGCGCTGTCCTTGTCGATGAAGGTATCCGTGCTGGGGACGTACGCCTCCGGCTGGTAGTAGTCGTAATAGGAAACGAAGTACTCCACCGCGTTGTTCGGGAAGAACTCGCGGAACTCGCCATACAGCTGTGCGGCCAGGGTCTTGTTGGGCGCCAGGATCAACGCCGGGCGTTGCACCTGCGCAATCACATTGGCCACGCTGAAGGTCTTGCCGGAGCCGGTCACGCCCAGCAGGGTCTGGTGGGTGAGCCCGGCCTTGAGGTTTTCCACCATGGTGGCAATGGCGGCCGGCTGATCGCCCGCCGGCGCCCAGTCTGCCTGGATGGCAAACGCGTTCTCGTCACGCCGCTTGAGGCGCACAACCTTGGGTGATTCCGGGGGGGCTTCCTGCATGGCGTTCGTTCAGTGCGTGGGCGCTGGCGGCGCAACAGCCAATTATAGGCCCTGGGGCCTCAACTATTTCGTCCGCATTCGTCCGTTTGCGGTGTGCGGGGCAGTCGGATTCCAGTATCATCCTGCGCCGTTTGTGAACCCACCTCCCCGGGGATTTTTGTGGACCTGTCTCTCGCGCTGCGCACCACCCGTATCAAGCCTTCACCCACGCTGGCCGTGACCGCCAAGGCCGGCGAACTCAAGGCCCAGGGCAAGGATGTTTTGTCCCTGGGTGCCGGTGAGCCGGACTTCGACACGCCGCAGCACATCAAGGATGCCGCCCAGGAGGCCATCCGCGCCGGCCAGACCAAGTACACCCCGGTGGGCGGCACCCCCGCGCTGAAGAAAGCCATCATCGAAAAGATGAAGCGCGACAACGGCCTGGACTACAGCGCCAAGCAGGTCATGGCCTCCACCGGTGGCAAGCAGGCCTGCTACAACCTGTGCCAGGCGCTGCTGAACACGGGGGATGAAGTCATCATTCCTGCGCCGTACTGGGTGTCTTACCCGGACATGGTGTTGCTGGCCGACGGCACCCCGGTGTTCATCGAAACCACTGCCGAGCAGCGCTACAAGATCACCGCCGAGCAACTGGAGCGCGCGATTACCCCGCGCACCAAGATGCTGTGGCTGAACTCACCCAGCAACCCCTCCGGCATGGCCTACACCAAGGCCGAGCTGGCGGCGCT
>JBFJKG010000518.1:0-1941 GCA_041635075.1 Solimonas sp. | reverse complement strand
GCGTTCTTCACCGAGGGCGTTGGCGGCAGCGGCACTTTTGCCGGGCGTTTCACTTCACAGTCGCGCGCGCATTCGCTGTCAGCCGCGGCCTATGACCCGAATGGTCAGCGCATGATCTCGGTCGGCACCGGCATTACTCAGGAAGAGGGCCTGTTTGCCAACCGCTGGGTTATTGCCAGCGACGGCATCGCCGGTAATCTTGATGTACGGC
This sequence comes from Solimonas sp., assembly GCA_041635075.1. Lineage (GTDB taxonomy): Bacteria > Pseudomonadota > Gammaproteobacteria > Nevskiales > Nevskiaceae > Solimonas. The sequence goes on along the minus strand of JBFJKG010000518.1, from coordinate 1,730 downwards.
CGGATGCGTTCAGCTTTGGCACGCAAACCGATGTGGCGCCCAACGCCGCGATTACCTCAGGACCGATCAGCATCTCTGGATTCGATCCGAATCTGCGCATCCCGGTGCGTCTGTTCAACGGGCTGGCCACGGTGGAGACGGTAGACCTCAGCAATGATCCTGGCACCAGCAACGGGCGGTTGCGCCACTTCTCCGGTAGCGGCAATCCGGTGCAACTGAGTGCGGAATTGCGGCACAGCGCTTCCTCCGGCTTCAACGAAGACAAGGTCACGACGCTGATGGTGGGCGGGGTCGTGCGCTCGAACAATCTGGCATTGACCGTGGGCACCGCCGAAGCGGGCAGCCTGACCTCGCGCACGGCCGGCGACGCACCGGTCGTCTTGCCGGGCAGCCTGCGCTTTGCTGCAACCTCGACTCAGGTCACCGAAGGCCAGACGGCTAGCCTTGGCGTTCAACGCGTAGGCGGTAGCGACGGCGCCATCAGCGTCAGCTATCAGATCACCGCCGATAGCGACGGATCGACTGCAAAGAGTGGCAGCCTGAATTGGGCCAATGGTGACACCGCTACCAAGTCGATCTCGCTGCCGACCACCGACGACACCATTGTCCAAGGCACGCGCCGCTTCACGGCCAGCCTCTCAGCACCTGGCGGCGGCGCCAGCGTCGGAAGCCCCAGCAGCGCCACGATTACAGTTGTCGACAACGACCGCGATACGCCTGCTGATCCTGGCAAGCTGCGCATCTCCGGCTTTGATGGCAGCGTTCGCGAAGGCCAGCGTGCCCGGATCAGCGTTCAGCGCTACAGCGGCAGCAGTGGCACCGTCAGCGTCCGCTATGCCGTCACCGGCGGCAGCGCCGTGTCCGGAACGGACTATCGCAATCTCAGCGGTGTACTGAGCTGGGACGACGGCGAAGCCGGCGTGCAAAGCTTCGAACTCGAGACCTTTGACAACACCATTGAGGACGGCGCGCGCACGGTTGAGATCGCGCTGAGTACTGTCAGCGGCGGCGCCGAACTTTCTGCGCCGGCGAACGCGACGGTCACCATCACCGATGATGATTCGGCCACCGAGCCAGACCCGGAGCCGACCAGTACCGTTGAGCTGCGTCTCAGCAACGGTGAAGTGGTTCGCATTGCCACATTCGAAGGAACCGTCGTCGATGCGCGCACGGTCTCCACGCCTGTCGATCTGCCGCCCGGATTTGACTATCCGATGGAGTTCATCGGCTTCAACATCAGTGGGCTGGCCATGGGCGCGACGGTGCGGGTGATCCTGACCCTGCCAGCCGGCATCACCCCCGATGCCTACGTGAAATGCGCCAACGCCGGCTGCGCCGTGTTTCCGAACGCCGCCATCGCCGGCAATCAGGTCATCTTGACGCTCACTGATGGCGGCAGTGGCGACGGCGATAGCGTGGCCAACGGCTTCATTCAGGACCCGGGCGCGCCGGCGGTGGACAAACCCAGCACCCCGCCTACCGACAACAGCGCCAGCGGCGGCGGTGCATTAGGACTCTTGATGCTGCTGCTGATGTCGCTGGCCGGGGCGGTTCGCGGGTTCGGCACAGGGCGCTCATCGAGCGCTGTTAGCCACAGCAATTGATCAATGCGCACCCAATACACCTTCCCCGCAGGTAAGGCGGCGCTGCAGCTCGCCGTGGCCACCGGCATCTGCCTGCTGCTGTCGGGCTGCGGTCAACGCAGCGCGAGCGGCTCGGCTCCGGCATCG
>JBFJKG010000517.1:0-1950 GCA_041635075.1 Solimonas sp. | reverse complement strand
CGCGCTGGAGAAAGGCGTGCTGCTGCGCCCGTTGGGCAACGTGGTCTACTTCATGCCGCCGTACGTGATCACGCCCAAGGAACTGGAGCAGATGGTCAAGGTTGCCTTTGAGGGCATACAGCGGGCCACGCAGGACTAGTCTCCCCAAGCAGGGGGCGGCCCGCCAACAAACCGGCACACCTCGTCAAGCATTTGGCGCTTTTCGTCAGCTTATTGACGATTCGGTGGCGCCCCGACGCTTTCTTGGCGCGTCCGCGCCTAAGCGCACCACGATAGAGCGCCTTTGGTCCGCAGCCAGATGCCGCTTGTAGACAAAACATACCGGTGCGCAGTGGAGTTTTTCACGCAACTACGAGGCACGCGATCACGCCCTGGGATCGTCCCCAAACCCGCCAGGGCCTGATCAAAATCGCTTGCGCCGCCAGCATTTGTACAGTGCGCTGCGGCACAGACTCCCACCGGGCGAGCCTCCGATTGCCGAATCCGGTGAGCGCCGACCATGACAGGTTTTCCCTGACTTGCATGCAAGCCGATTCGCACATGACTTGAATGAGTTCGGACATTCACCGCCGGATGTTCGAGGGCTGTCATGTCCACCGTTGCTACCCTGCCCCTGCTTGCTGCGCGCCTGACTCTGGCGCTAACAATCCTGGTCTTTCTGGCACTTCCGCGTGCGCACGCCACCACCGCACCGGAGGTCGACGAAGACGCGAGCTTCACCCCGGCCCTGGGCAGGACATCACCGCACGCGCTGCCGCCGAGAGCGACCGGTGGCTACACCCGCACGCTGACACCGCAGGGGCACTATCAGGTCAGCGCGCGATTCAACAGCTTTGACGGCGAGGCGCTGCAACTCGCCTTCCTGCTCTCGCCAGCGGCGAGCCGTGCCTCGACGCGCGAGTTCGGCATTGCCAGCGAGGAGCTGGATGCCCTGATGAGCCAGTGCCGCCGGCAAGCGACCTGCAATCAGGCGGTGTTCGACCGCGCCACCACCGGGTACTACGAGGCGCACGCGCTACGGCTGACGCAACGAAAGGGCCGCGCCGCCCACCTGCAGGTCGACGTCGCCAAGGTCGTACAGCGCAATCGCGAGCGCGTCAGGCCGGTGGCTGCAGCCCTGCGGCAGATGGCGGCCGAGCGCGGCGCCGGAACCGACTGGATGGTCGAGGCCGCCATTGCCCTGGTGCAGAGCGGCCTGGCCTATCGACAGCCGGCGACCTGGGACAACGGCCGCAAAATCCTCGGCTTCTATCCACCGCCACGTGCGCTGGAACAGGGATACGGCGACTGCGACACCAAGTCTGCGTTGCTGGCGGCAATACTGCAGAACCTGACCCGCACGCAGCTGGTTGGCGTGCATGTGCCGCAGCACTATTTGCTGGGTGTGGCACAGACGCCACGCGCGGATCAGGCCTTCATCACCTACGGGGGCAGGCCCTACGTTCTGATTGAAGCGGCCGGGCCGGCGCAGCGCCGCCCGGGCGACGTGGCCGACAAGACACTGGCGGCACTCAGCCATGGCCGCGGCGTACGCATCGACCCGATGTTCTAGGCCAGCTGACAGGTTGGTTCGCGCAGGCCTCAGAGCGCGCGCGTCATGAATACGCTGTAAGGGTCTTCCACGTAGTCGGCAAACGGACCGCAATACTCGAAGCCGAAGCGCGCATAGAGCTGGCGCGCCGGGGCAAACGCATCCATCGAGCCGGTTTCCAGGCTGAGCCGCCGATAGCCCCGTCGCCGCGCCTCATCCAGGATGTGCTGCAGCAGCCCGGCGGCAACGCCCTTGCGCAGATGCGGGGTGGCTGTACGCATGGACTTGATCTCTCCGTGCTGCCGGTCCAGTTCCTTGATCGCGCCACAGCCCACCAGTTCCGACGCCTGCCACGCACTCCAGAACGTAATGTTGGGCTGGCGCAGCCCGTCGAGATCCAGCGCATGAATGCTCTCCGG
>JBFJKG010000516.1:0-1960 GCA_041635075.1 Solimonas sp. | reverse complement strand
GGGGGGCTCGTGTCGATGATATCGGGAGCCCCAGTTTACCGCCTTGCAGCCCCATCCCACATCGGGGCCGATGGCGCATCGTGCCTGCGATGCGCCAGCGGCTACTCCCGCAGGGCCTGCAATCGACGCCCGGTGCTTGCGCCGGGCATTGTATTGCGCCGCTTGGAGGTCTACTTCTTGACCGTCAGGGTCGAACTCTCAACGCGGCTGACACCTTCAGTGGATTGAGCGATCTCTACAGCGCGCTCACGTTCGGCGTTGCTGGCAACGGTGCCGCTGAGGGTGACAACGCCCTGTTGCGTGTCGACCGAGATCTGCGTGCCCTTGGTCCGTGCGTCGGCAAGCAGTTCGGTCTTCACCTTGGTGGTGATCCAGCTGTCGTCGATGACGGTGCCTGCCTTGTCCGCTGCCTGCTCCGCGCCCGCAGCCATTTCATCCATCGCATTCGGCGCGGTGATCTGGTTGTTGACGCCAGTGACCTCGGGCACATGCCGGGCCAGTTCTTCGGCGGCAGACTGGGTGTCGGCATCGTTCACCACACCCGACAGTGTGACCACGCCGTTATTGGTCTCGACCGAAATGTCGGCGCCTTGGGTGCGTGCGTCCGATGCCAGGCGGGTTTTGACCTGAGCGGTGATGCCGGCGTCGTTCATGGCCACGCCCATATCGGCGCTCTCCATCGGCGCGGTGGCCGCAGCGCTATCGGACATCTGACCGTCGGGATTCTTGTTGCAAGCGCCAAGGCCCATGCCCAGCGTCAGTGCCAGACCGAGTGCGGCGCCGGACTTGGCAGCAGTGGAAGTTGAAAGGTTGAAGATCATGAGGGGGTCTCCTGTAAACGTGGGTCGAGGGCAGTGCCGGATGTTCAGGCCGGGGGCGCTCTGCGGCCCAACAGCAGGGATACGACGAACATCACCAGAAACACCAGGAACAGGATTTTCGCGATGCCGGCGGCGGTGCCGGCGATGCCGGTGAATCCCAGGACGCCTGCAATGAGCGCGACCACCAGGAAGATGACAGCGTAGTTGAGCATGTCGATTTCTCCTTGAACCTTGAGAGGTGTGCCAACGGACTGAATACCGATGGCTGGGACACGTTATAGGCAGGTGCAGGTGAATCGGCCGTGAATGCCCGTGTTGCCGTGCCTGGAAACAAAAAAGCCGCCGTCGAGTTCGACGGCGGCCTTCTGCGCCGCACGTTGCGATATCGGAGCGCGCGCTCAGTCGTCCGACAGGCGCGCTACGTGGTTCAGCAGGTACTGGGTCAGCAATGGAACCGGGCGCCCAGTAGCCTTCTTTCCCAGCCAGGCGGTGCCTGCCACGTCCAGGTGTGCCCACTTCATCTTGCGTGTAAAACGGTGCAGGAATGTTGCTGCAATGATGGCGCCCGCCTCGCGCCCGCCTCGCGTGGCGATATTGGCGACGTCGGCGCAGTCGCTGCGCAGGTTCTCGTCATACTCCGGCCATAGCGGCATCTCCCAGGCGCGATCACCGACCTGCTCGCCGGCCGCAAGCAGTGCGCGCCCAAGCGCGGGGGTGTTGCTGAACAGTCCGCTGGCAACGTTTCCGAGTGCGATGACGCAGGCGCCGGTGAGCGTCGCCATGTCGATGCACAAGGCAGGCTCGTATTCGCGCTCGGTGTAGGTGAGGGCGTCGCAGAGGATCAGCCGGCCTTCAGCGTCGGTGTTGAGCACCTCGATCGTGATGCCGGCCATGCTGGTTACCACGTCCCCCGGTTTGCTGGCCTCACCATTGATGAGGTTCTCAGTGGCCGGCACTACGCCCACCAGATTGATCGGCAGCTTGAGTTCAGCGGCTGCGGCCATCGTGCCGAACACGGAGGCACCACCGCACATGTCGAACTTCATCTCGTCCATTTGCGCCGACGGCTTGATCGAGATGCCGCCCGAGTCAAAGGTCAGGCCCTTGCCAACCAATGCAATGGGCTTGTCGCCCTTGGC
>JBFJKG010000515.1:0-1966 GCA_041635075.1 Solimonas sp. | reverse complement strand
GCGCCGGGGCAGTGACCCCAAGTTTGCTGCACGCTTCCCGGACGCCGAATTCAATGCGGTACAGGCACTGCTGCGGCCGGCGGGCATGAAGCTGGGGCTGTGGATGTCGCCAATGCATTTCAATCCGTCGGCGCTGGCGTTTCGTGAGAATCCGCAATGGATGTGTCTGCCGATCAGCGCGGGCCTGTTGCTGGTGAATCAGGCGCAGCCTGACGATGGCTCTAACGAAGCCGGCATCGTGCAATGGAATCCGCTGGCGACATCGGCCAGCGGCCAGCGCGCGATTGATCACATTGAGGCGCGCTTGCGCATCGCGATCACAGAATGGGGTGTGCGTTATTTCAAGTTTGATTTCACCGCGTGGTTCGACTGCGTAGGCGTGCCCTCGGTGGACATGTACGGCTACCGCGAAGCGTTCATGGCGATGCTGGATCGTCTGATTGCCGATCATCCGGACGTGACCATCCAGATGGACGAAACCAACGACTACCGCCTGTTTCCGTTCGAGGCCTTGGCACGCGGGCCCACCTGGTACCAGAACGGTTCACCGAAGCCGAATGAGGCCTTGCACGCCAACCATGTGCTGGCGCCCTATCTGCCGCTGTTTGCATTGGGGCGGGCGGCGCTGCGCGCCGGTGATCTCGAGCTGTACTCGGTGGATTACCAGATGGCGGTGGCGCTGCTGTCGCACATCAGCTTCTTCAACGACCTGACCAAGATTCCGGAAGAGGCGCTGCCGCGGATTCGCGTCTGGACCGACTACTACCGAGCGCACCGTCAGGATCTCGCAGCCTTCACCTACCCTTTGCTGGAGGAAGATCCGGTGACCGGCGATAACTGGGCCGCATTCCAGGCCTGGGATCCGGAGCAGGGACGTGGCGCCTTGCTGGTGTACCGGCAGGAAAGTGACGAGTCGCGGCGGCTGATTCGTTTGCGCAACGTCCCGCCCGGGACCTACCGGTTGCTTGAGGCGCCGGATGAAGGTCACAGCCTGGTGGCTACAGCGGAGGGGTTGCGCGCCGGTATCGAGATCGAGATTCCTGCGCCTCTAAGTGCGCGGGTGTTCCGTATAGAGCGGCAGTAAACGCGACAGCAAAACATCCGCACCCGCAGGGGTCCGGCCAATTCGAACGCGTAGCCGTGTCACCACGAGCACGCGCGGTAGTAGAGGAGGGGAGACATGTACGCATCTTCGGCGCGGATGGCGCAGGTTGTGCTCAGTGCGGCCACGCTGGGTCTCACAGCTTGCGGGTCCAGTTCGGCTCCTGGTGGTGCTGGAGACAATGGCAGCGTGCCGCCGCCACAGCCGGTCGTGTGCCTGTCGGCAGATACGCTGGCTCAGCACACGCTCGATATCCTGCCGGTCGCCAGCTATCCGCTGCCCCGCGGCGGGCTCGCGCGCTGCGTGTTGCCAGCGCGTGCGCCGTCAGCCAAGACGGTGGACGGGCAGCCCGGCGATTGGATCGGCGCGCCCAGCCGCATCGGCGGCACCACACGCATGGATGCCGGCGAGCTGGTACACAGCGATTTTCTGTTCGATGCCTATGGTGCCGATGACGGCACCGATGCGCAGCGGCTGGCGCTGCTGGATCCGCTGGCCGATATCGACGCCCGCATCGGTCGGTTCGATGCCCTGTTCCAAGCATTGGGCGATCAATTCGGCGCGCCGGAGCCGCTGGGCGCGCTCGATCGCTACGGCAACACCACTGCGCTCAGCGATGAAGCCGATCTCTATGAAGTGCGCTGGGCTGCACAGGCAGACGCCGTGTTCCTGCTGGCGCGCTGGACCACACTCAGCGCCCCGGACAAGGCCGTGCTGCTGGTGTTGCTGGATACCGCCGAGGGCAACGACCCGCGCGAGGTTGGCTTCGGGAGCGGTCTGAGCACTCAGCGTTTCGAGCAGGCGCTGCTGCTCAGTGCCGACGGCGTACGCGTTCGTGATCTGGCCACCGGTATCGAGACCGAG
>JBFJKG010000514.1:0-1968 GCA_041635075.1 Solimonas sp. | reverse complement strand
GTTTTTTCAGGGGCACAACGCTTTTCTGGTGCAGGCGCGTGCAGCCTGTCGCCTGCCAGTGATTCGCAAGGACTTTCTGATTGACGAGCAGCAGATTATCGAGGCGCGCGCCATCGGTGCGGATGCGGTGCTGCTGATCGCGGCGGCACTGGATGCGCCGCGGTTGCGTGCCCTCTATGCCTGCGCGCGTAGCTGGGAGCTGGACGTTCTGGTAGAGGTTCACGACGCCATAGAGCTGGACCAGGTGCTCGGTGCGGGGCTGGAGGATGGCTGGCTGCTGGGCATCAACAATCGCAGCCTGCGCACCTTTGAGACGCGGCTGGAAACCACACTGGATCTGCTGGAGCGTCTACCAAAGGGCTTGAGCGTGGTGACTGAAAGCGGCATCGCCAGCGCTACCGACGTGGCGCGCATGCGCGCAGCCGGAGTGCATCGCTTCCTGATCGGCGAGTCCCTGATGCGTCAGACCCAGCCGAGCGCGGCGCTGCAGGCGCTGATCGCCTAGACGCGGTGCTGGCCGAAGACCAGGATGCTGCGGCCGCGGCACTGGACGATACCGTCCTCCTCCAGCTTCTTGAGGACGCGTCCCGCCATCTCGCGTGAGCAGCCAACCAGCCGCGCCAGTTCCTGACGGCTGCTGCGGATCAGGGTGCCCCCCGGATGGGCCTGCGCGTCCGGCTCCTTGATCAGCTCCAGTAGCGTGCGCGCCATGCGCCCGGCGACATCCACGAATGCAAGATCGCCCAGCCGCCGCGTGGTGTCGCGCAGTCGTGCAGCCAGTTGGCCAGCCAGCTGAAACATGATCCTTGGGTGCTGGCGCTCAAATTCGATCAGCCGCTCGTAGCCGATCTCTGCGGTCAGGGTTGCCGCGCGGGTACGCACCGCCGCGGTGCGCAGGCGCTGCGCCGGGAACAGACACATCTCGCCGAAGAAATCCCCTGGGCCGAGATAGGCGAGCACGATCTCACGGCCGTCGTCGCCCTCGAGCAGGATGCTGACCGAGCCTTCCAGTATCAGATAGAGCGAAGCCGGCTCGTCGCCAGCATGAATAATCGTGTGCTTGGGTGGAAAGCTGCGTTTATGCCCCCATTCAGCAAAGGCCTTGAGTACTGGTTCATCCAGCATCCGTTTGTCTCCCACAAATAGATTGGGCCGCAGTCCCGATTGCCGCAAAATAGCATTTAACCAGCCAACTGGAGTCGGTCGTGAAAGCACGTGTGAAATGGACGGAAGGCGCAACCTTCCTTGCCGAAAGCGGCAGCAGTCATGCGATCGTTGTCGATGGCCCTCCGGAAATCGGCGGTCGCAATCTCGGGCCGCGGCCAATGGAACTGCTGCTGATGGGGGTCGGCGCCTGCTCGGCAGTCGACGTGGTGCTCATCCTGCGCAAGGCGCGACAGGCCGTAAGCGATTGCTGGGTGGAACTGGAAGCCGAGCGTGCCGAGACCGAACCCAAGGTATTTACGTCGATACACATGAAGTTTGTGGTTACCGGCAGCAACTTGGCCGAAAATCACGTTAAACGCGCCGTGGAGTTGTCCGCAGAGAAGTACTGCTCTGCCTCGATCATGTTGAGCCGCGGTGGGGTTGCCATCCACCACAGCTACGAGTTGCGCGCTTCTGATTGACGCTGGGCAAACTGCCGCCTATCGGGCGGTCACGCAGATGTCGTCAAATTCCCGCATAATCCGCGGCCAAATCCGGGTCCGGTAGCGACCCGACGCGCTGCATTTATTACAGGAGCACTGCATTGGCCAAGGCCAAGCCGAAACGGACCGACAATCCCAAGTTGAAGCTGCTCGGCTTCAATAATCTGACGAAGTCACTGTCGTTCAATATTTACGACATCTGCTATGCGCGCTCAAAACAGCACCAGCAGGAATACATTGAGTACATCGATGAGGCGTACAACGCCGAACGTCTGACGGCCATTCTGACCGAGGTCGCGCACATCATCGGCGCCAATAT
>JBFJKG010000513.1:0-1973 GCA_041635075.1 Solimonas sp. | reverse complement strand
CTTGAGCAGGGTGCATGCATGTCGATACCAGCGGTGGTTGATCGATTGGATATCCAGGACCTGCTGGTCCGTTACTGCCATGTGGTGGACCAGCGCGACTGGACTGCGTTTGCAGCGCTGTTCACGCCGGACGCAGCGCTAGATTTCTCGGCCTTTGGCGGCCCACGCTGCGCGCCTGGAGAGATGGCCAACTATCTGGCTACAACCTTGGCAACCATCCCCGGAACGCAGCACACCATTTCTACTTCGCTGGTTGAGCTGGATGGCAACAGTGCACGCGCACGCACAGCGGCACAGGTCATGATGGTCAATGCCACGGCCGCGGGCGGCAGCCATGTGATGTTCGTGGGCCTCTGGTATCGCGACCGTCTGCTGCGCACTGAGCACGGATGGCGAATTGCCGAGCGCACCCAGGAGTTCGGCTGGGTGCACAACGCACCCGCAGCTCCCGCCGATGCCTGAATCTGCAGGCGGCGGGCAGCTACGGTCTATGTCGTGGTCAGCGCAGCAATACGCTGCTGTAATGCCGGCAGCACCTCAGCCGCAAACCAAGGGTTGTTGCGCAGCCAGCGCTGGTTACGCGGGCTGGGGTGCGGCATCGGCACAACCCGAGGCCATTGGCTGCGCCAGTCGGCAACGCATTCGGTGAGCGTAGTGCCCGCAGCTTGCGGCAGATGCCAGGCCACGGCGTACTGCCCGATCACCAACGTCAGTTCCAGCCGGGGCAGCAGCGCCAGCAAGCGCGCACGCCAGGTCTCAGCGCATTCGGAGCGCGGCGGCAGATCACCACCCGCGCCCGTGCCGGGATAGCAGAACCCCATCGGCATGATCGCGATCTGCGCTGGATCGTAGAACATGGCCTCGCTGATGCCCATCCATTGCCGCAGGCGCTGGCCGCTGGCATCGCTGAACGGCACGCCGCTTTCATGCACCTTGCGGCCGGGGGCTTGCCCGGCAATCAGGATGCGCGCACGGGCGTCCAGCTGTACCACCGGGCGCGCGCCTAGCGGTAGGTGTGCGGCGCAGAGCTGGCAGGCGCGCACTTCGCGCAGCGCAGTCGCCAGCGCATCGGCGCGCATGGCGTGGGGGCGGCGTGCTGGCTTCGGCATGGGGCGCGGCGCTCAACTGCACCGGGCCGAAGTCGCGTCAGGCAGTCGGCGTTGTGCATCCAGCCATTGGCTGGGTGACACGCCACAGCGCTGAGAGAAGACGCGGCTCAGCGTCGCCTGACTTTGATAGCCGACGTCCCGGGCCACGGCCTTGATCGACTTGCCGCGCAGCAGTTGCGTCTGCGCCACACCGATGCGCCAACCGGTCAGGTAATCCAGTGGCGTCATCCCCACGGTCTGCCGGAAGTGGAGAGCAAAGCGCGCGCGCGACATACCGGCTTCCAGCGCCAGGGCTTCCAGCGTCCACCCGTCCGCGGGCCGCTCATGCATGGCGGTCACTGCACGTGCGAGCTTCGGATCCGCCAACGCCGCGAGCAGACCGTTGGTCTGCGCGCTGCTGTCCAGCAGATGGCGCAGCAACTGGATCAGTACGTACTCCATCAGCCGATCCAGCGCGGCCTGACGCCCACAGCGGGGGGTCAGCCCTTCGGCGAACAACAGTTCCAGCGCCGGGCCCAGCGTGGGCAGTTCGCTCAACGGCAGGCTCACCATCGCGGGCAGCGCGTGTGTCAGCGGGTTCTGGGCTCCGCTGCCGAGTTCCACCGTGGCGCACAACAGCTCCGCTCCGTTGTCATGGGTCCTGAGCTGATGTCCGCAGGGTCGCGGGTAGAACAACGCGCTGGGCTCGCTGAGCTCCAGTACGGAGTCATCTCCGGCCACCACCGTCAACGGTCCTGCGCGGAGCAGATGCAGATAACCCACGTCGCCTTCCGGATAGAAGTTCACGGTCTGACACAGCTGGCCGGAGTGAAAGACCCGGGCCGTGGGCGTAAACCGGGAAAACAGGGCGGAGAGTCGATCCAT
>JBFJKG010000512.1:0-1975 GCA_041635075.1 Solimonas sp. | reverse complement strand
TCGCGGCCTTCTTCCTGCTGTGCGAGCGTTTCGGCGACGACAATTCCCAGGTCAGGGAGTGGCGGTTGCGTTTCGAGAGCGAGCACGCTGCCGGCTTCGCGCGTGAGGGTCCAGCAGGCCTGATGTATCCGCACTTCGCCTAGCGTTGCGTACAGCGGACCTTCCAGTACCCTGCGCTCGCCGAAGTGGCGTGCGAGAAAATCCTGTACGGCAGGGGGCTGCTGCGCGCGTGCTTGCCATAGCGCTGGCGGCACCTTGACCGCGCTGCGGTAGTAGCGGGGGTATGCGTCGAGGCCGCGCGCGCGTCGCTCCTGACGCAGGCCATCGGTCGAGTGCACCTCCAGCTCCAGCGATGAATCGCCAATGGCGATCCGCAGCTTGGCGGGTGAGCAGTAGGGGTTGAAGCCGTCGAGTTCTGCCGCGTACCCGTCGATGCTGCCGGTATACCGGAAGTCCTCTGCAGCACCGAAATGCGGCGGCGCCAAGGGTAGGGGGCGGCCCTGCAACGTTTCCCCGGTCAGCACGAACTGCCAGTCGCTGCTGCGCGTCTGGGCCTGGTCTTTTTGCCAATAGCCGCTATTGCCGGCCGAGTCGGTCCCTTCAACCCGCATCTGCCGATGCTCGGTGCCGGGTGGCAGCTTGCGCAGGCTGACACGATCAGTAATCGCGCCGGGCACCCGTGGATGATGCGTCCATTCCGGCGCAGGTAGTTGTACCAGCGGCTGCGGGGTCTCCGCTTGATCCTGCCAGGAGTAGTCGAGAAACACGGCGTTGGCGCCGGACACATCGAACTCATAGAGTCGGGTATAGATTTCGCCAGCTGCGGTGATCACCATCACTGTAGAGCCGGAGCCGCTGAGCCCGGCCATGACCGCAGTTCCGCGCTCGGGCCCGCAGACCTCGCGGCTTTCGTCCATCGGCAGCCACGGATCGAGATAGGTAATCCGCAGACCGTCACCGCGCAACAAGTACGCTGTAAGTATCCCGGCCGGAGTCTGCTGGTAGCCGCCACCGTCCACGAAGTACTGATCATCGCTTGGGGTCAGGTGCGAAGTGGCCCAGTCGCGAACATCAGCCGGAATCCAGCCGCCGAGATCGGTCCAGAAATAGGGCCCCCAGCGTCGGGTCCAACCGCCCGCGCCGATGGCGCCATTGGCATAGTCCAGAGTGTAGATGTCGCGTTGCGTGTTCAGCGCCAGCAGCACCGTGCCGTCTGCCGAGATCTCGCTGACCTTGCCGTTCAGGCAGCGCGGCAGCAGCAGTTCTCGCCAGGGCTCGTCAATGGCCGTCGTTTCGCGATTGGCCTTGACGTAGATGCGGCCGTCGAGCACGGCGAAATAGTGAGCGCCGTCGAAAGTCTGCTGGCGCCCCCGCAGATGAATGACCGACGGCAAGGCGGCCGCCACTGCGGGCGTCGCTTCAGGGCCGCCTTCGACGGCGCTGTTCTGCTCCGGGTCCAGCAGCGAGGGGGTGAGCAACCCTGTGGTGCCGAGATACTCCTCCACGCAGGTCGGGTCGGGAGGGGTACGCAGGCCCGGGAAGCGGGCCTCGAAGCTGGGGGCATCGCGTTCTGCGAGCGACCCGCCATGATCCGCAGGGTCGGGCGGCGTCACGCTCGACCCACACGCCGTGATCAACAGCAAGACAGAGGCCATCAACGTTGGCATGAAGCGCATGCAGGATGGATGTCTGTGTCGGCGTGATGCGGAGTGCGAGCTCATGTGTAGGAGGGAAACGAAGTTGGGATTCAATTTGCGGCAAGCGCGTGAGTGGGTGCGGCTTGTTGGTGCGGATGCTGGAGGCCCTGTGTCACCAGTTCCCGCAGCGCGTGATAGCCGTCGACCAGACGCGGTCCGGGGCGGCCGAGCAGGGCTTCGCTGATGGCGTGCACGCGTAGTGCGCGGATTGCGGGCACGTTGGCCCAGCCTTCGCGGCGCAGCACCACATCGGCGCGGTAGTTCTGCAGCTTGACGCC
>JBFJKG010000511.1:0-1977 GCA_041635075.1 Solimonas sp. | reverse complement strand
TACGGCCGCAAGTACCTGGGCGTGGACCGCAGCACCTTCCTGTTCGACAGCAAGGGTGTGCTGCGTAACGAATGGCGCAGCGTAAAGGTCAAGGGCCATGCAGAGGCCGTGCTGGCGGCGGTCAAGGCGCTCTAAGCACCCGATCTGACCAAGCTCGTCGATCGCGCCAGCGGATAGAAACCATAGCGCGAATTCGCGCGGACCGGTATCCCTTTTCGGAAGCGGTTGAGTCGGCTAGATTGACCTCAGACGTCGGCACTACGCAGGCGTCCCGTCATCAGACTGTCACATCCCGCTATCAGTACGATCCGCAACAGCCGGCCGCAGCAAACCACCCGCACCGCAGGGTCAGGCCGCTGTCCCCATCCGTTCCGCACTAAGGCCGTGGCTGCCCGCCACCGGCCAGGGGCCCACCGTACCCATCCATGACCAAGCGAAAGATCTTCGTCCTCGACACCAACGTCCTCCTCCACGACCCCTCCTCCATTTTTCGCTTTGAAGAACACGACCTGTTTATTCCCATGGTCGTTCTGGAAGAACTGGATGCCGCCAAGAAAGGCACCAGCGAAGTCGCCCGCAACGCGCGTCAGGTCAGCCGTTTTCTTGATGAGCTGATGCATGACAAGAATCACGCGCAGATAGAAAAGGGGCTGCCACTGCCCGGAACCCGAGGCCCGCTCAACGGCAATGGCCGCGGCAAGAGCGGTGAGCCCGCCACTGGCAAACTGTTCTTTCAAACACGGCCGACCGACACCACGCTCGCCGGGGTAACGCCGGGCCTGATGCCGGGCAACAAGCCGGACAACAGCATCCTGTTCACCGCGCTGGAAGTGCAGAACCGGCATGCGGGTCGCCGCGTCACGCTGGTGAGCAAGGACATCAACCTGCGGATCAAGGCCGCCATCGTCGGCGTCAATACCGATGACTACTCCAATGATCGGGTACTGGACGATCTCGACCTGCTCTACACCGGCTACCGCGAACTGCCGGCGGACTTCTGGAGCACGCACGGCGAACGCATGGAAAGCTGGCAGGACAGCCGGGGCCGAGCCTGCTACCGAATCAAGGGACCGTTGGTAAAGGAATGGCACGTCAATCAGTTCCTCTACATTCCGGGTGACGATCAGGAACGCGGCCTGGAACTGATGGTGAGCCGTATCGAAGGCTCAATGGCGGAAATGCGCGTGGTGCGCGACTACGGCGTCGGCAAGGCCGGTGTCTGGGGCATACACGCCAAGAATCGCGAGCAGAATTTTGCGCTCAACCTGCTGCTGGACCCGGATATCGACCTGGTCACCGTGCTGGGCACCGCCGGCACCGGCAAGACGCTGCTGACGCTGGCTGCCGGCCTGGCGCAGACCATGGACGAGCAGCGCTATCGCGAGATCATCATGACCCGCGTTACCGTGCCACTGGGCGAAGACATCGGCTTCCTGCCGGGCACGGAGGAAGAAAAGATGACGCCGTGGATGGGCGCACTGATGGATAACCTGGAAGTGCTGACGCAGAACAGCAACGCCGGCGACTGGGAGCGCGCGGCAACCAACGACCTGCTGGCCAAGCGCATCAAGATCCGTTCGCTGAACTTCATGCGCGGCCGTACCTTCCTGAATCGCTACATCATCATCGATGAGGCGCAGAACCTCACGGCCAAACAGATGAAGACCCTGATCACTCGCGTCGGACCAGGCTCCAAGATGGTGTGCCTCGGTAACCTCGGGCAAATCGATACGCCTTACCTGAGCGAGACCACGTCAGGCCTGACCTACGTGGTGGATCGTTTCCAGGGCTGGCCGCACGGCGGGCATGTCACGCTGGCGCGTGGCGAGCGCTCAAGACTCGCGGCCTTCGCTTCAGACATACTCTGAGGCGAAACCTAACGAGCGGAGGACCAACGATGCTGGGACGCATGGCCAAATCCATGAAGGATGGTGCGATCGCCGTGGGCCTGCGTGCCTACGTCAATGACAAGTTCAG
>JBFJKG010000510.1:0-1982 GCA_041635075.1 Solimonas sp. | reverse complement strand
TGCCGGAACAGCATCATTTCGTAGAGCGAGCGCTCCTTGGGATTCTTGGTGTCGAAGATGCCCACCAGATCGAACTCCCAGTTGTTCGAGCCATCGGCCAACGGCCAGATGCCGGCGATGATCGGGATCCGATCGCCGACCTTGAAGCCGAAGCGGTCGGCCAGCGTCTTGGCGATGATCGCACCGGTGCGCGTATTCAGAATCGCCTCTTTCTGGTCGGCCGGAAGCACGATTTCCGGATACATCGCCAGATAGGGCTCGATCTCGGTCGGGAACTGTGGAAAGAAGTTGCTTTCCTTCTGGTAGTAGCCGCCAAACCACGATTGCCCCGCGACGCTATGTACCCCCTCCAGGCTGCGCACCTGCTGCAGGTGGCCGAACGGCAGCACCTGAGTCAGCGAGTAGCGGCCGGTCGCGACCAGGCGGTCAGCGCCTGCGATCTCGACTCCCGCGTTGAACGCGGCGTTGACGCCGCTCAGCAGCGCATACAGCAAGAACGCCACGGTGATCGACAGCATCGTGAAGATCGTGCGTGGACGCCGGCGCCACAACGCGGCCCAGACCAGCGGCAGGTACTTCACGCCAACGTCGCCTGTTCGACCAGGCGCCCCTTGTCCAGATGCAGTGTGTGCGTCGCAAATTCTGCGGCCTTGGGATCATGCGTCACCATGACAATGGTCTTGCCGTGCTCGCGATTGAGGATCTGCAGCAGGCCGAGAATTTCGTCTGCAGTCTTACGGTCCAGATCGCCGGTGGGTTCGTCGCAAACCAGCAGGGTGGGGTCGGCCACCAGCGCGCGGGCAATCGCGACGCGCTGCGCCTGGCCACCGGAGAGTTCACCTGGTTTGTGCTTGGCGCGGTCCGCGAGTCCGACTACGCCCAGCGCGATATGCACCCGCCGCATGCGTTCGGCGGACGACAATGACGTCAGCAACAGCGGTAGTTCGACGTTGCGTTCGGCGTTGAGCACCGGCAGCAGGTTGTAGAACTGGAACACAAAGCCGACGTGATTCGCGCGCCACTTCGTCAACTGCCCGGCCGACATCTGATCCAGTCTGGCATCACCTACGCGAAGCTCGCCGCTGCTGGGTGTATCGAGGCCGCCAATCAGATTGAGCAGCGTCGTCTTGCCCGAGCCTGACGGGCCCATCAGCGCCAGGAAGTCGCCCTTTGCGATTTCCAGATCCAGGCTCTGCAGAACTTCCACGCTCTGCTTTCCCCGGGTGTAACTCTTGGTAATGCCCTTGAGGCTGACGGTTGCTTCGCTCATTTCCGGACTCCCCACGGCCGGTCAGGCCGACGACTGCAGTTGTGACAAAATGTATATAAATAAAACTAGAGTTGAATAAAATCTATTCTGCGGTACGGACCGCCATGCCATCGGAGAACTGTGCGAAATCACCCATTGCCAAGGTTTCGCCTGCCGACAGGCCACTGGATACGCGGTACCCATCCGCAGTCTTGGCGCCGATGCGCACGGCGCGGCGCTCCAGTGTCTGCGCCTTGACGACATAAACCACCCCGCGCTCTCCCTGCACGTCGATGGCGTTGGCGCTGACCAGAACGCCACTGGGGGCAGGTGCTGCAGCACCGGTTGCAGCGGTGGCCTCGCGGAACGCGACCCGTACCCCCATGTCCGGCAGGATGCGCGGGTCCTGGATCTTGAATCCTACGCGCACCTTGACCGTAGCCTTGGAGCGATCCGCCGCCGGAATCACGGCGATCACCTCTGATGGAATCTCCCAGTCGCTGTAGGCGTTGAGCCTCGCGCTGGCGGGCTGCCCCGCAGTCACGCGATTGATGTAGTTCTCGTTGACGTCGACTTCGATTTCCAGCGAGTCCATGTCGACCAGCGTGCCAATGCCGGTGCGGGTGCCGGCCCCGCCGGCCGACAGCGGTGAAATCATCTCGCCGGGTTGTGCATTCTTGACGGTGAGGATGCCGGCAAACGGCGCACGGACCACGGTGTCCTCCAGATTGCG
>JBFJKG010000509.1:0-1991 GCA_041635075.1 Solimonas sp. | reverse complement strand
GTCGAAGGCGCGCGCGCGTTCACCTACTGGTCCGGCCTGATGCTGGACAAGGAACACCACCATCCGGATGAGAAGGTGCGCAAGGAAGCCGGCGACCTGATGGCGCTGCTGACGCCGATCGTCAAGGGCTTCATCACCGAAAACTCCTACGTCAGCACCACGCTGGGCATGCAGGTCTTCGGCGGTCACGGCTACATCAAGGAATGGGGCATGGAGCAGTATGTCCGTGACGCCCGCATCAACATGATCTACGAAGGCACCAACGGCATTCAGGCGCTGGATCTTCTAGGCCGCAAGGTGTTGCAGGATGGCGGCGCCAAGCTGATGAAGTTCGGCAAGATCGTGACCGACTTCATCAAGGCGGAAAGCGGCAACGAGGCGATGAAGGAATTCATCGCGCCGCTGGCGGAAATCGGAACCGAAGTGCAGAAGGTGACGATGGAAATTGGCCAGAAGGCGATGAAGAATCCGGACGAAGTCGGCGCCGCATCAGTGCCGTACATGCACCTGGTGGGACATTTCGTCTATGCCTACTTCTGGGCGCGCATGGCCAAGATTGCGCTGGAGAAGCAGGCCGAGGGCGAGTTCTACAAGAGCAAGCTGCTGACCGCCCGCTTCTACTTCGCCAAGCTGCTGCCGGAAACGGCGATGAATCTGAAGCAGATTCGCGCCGGTGCGCAGACGCTGATGGAAATGGAAGAAGCGCTGTTCTGATGCAGCTATCGAGCGCGCTGTAACGCAAAGGGGCCGGACGCAAGTCCGGCCCCTTTTTTCATCTGAGGTGGGTTCAGGCCGCTGTCGGTGGCTTTTCCATTACCCGCATCAGGACCGCCACACCCAGTCCCCAAGCGCCATTGAGCAACAACGCGCCAACAATGATTTTCGGATCCCAGCCCCCGGCAACTCCATATCCCTTGAGCGGGAATACGACAAACAGCGCGACAGCGCTGGGACCGATGGCACCGATGAAGATCGCGCGCAACCAGTACGCGCTCGCACCCGCCGCCCTCAGCAGCGGCCAGATCGCAGCCCCCCAGACGCCGCCCCAGAACGCCAGCGAGATGACAGCCGGAATCTCCAGCGGTCCGGTCGGCGCCATGGAGAACGGCGCCCGCGGCGACACGCCTGCGGCAAACAGCAGCGCCAGCAGGCCCTGATGAAAGATCAGGGTCGAGATATAGCCTGCAAAAAAAGCTTTGACATAGGACATCGCTCACTCCCCTTCCAGACTTGAGGGCCGACTCTAGCAAACCCGACGCCGCCG
This sequence comes from Solimonas sp., assembly GCA_041635075.1. GTDB lineage: Bacteria > Pseudomonadota > Gammaproteobacteria > Nevskiales > Nevskiaceae > Solimonas. The sequence goes on along the minus strand of JBFJKG010000509.1, from coordinate 727 downwards.
GCAGGAACGGCCCGCAGGTCTTACATCTGGCCGCGAGCATGCGTCAGACTTGGGGCAAATCACTGGAGAACCACTGCCGATGAGCCGCCGCGCAGACTACCCGCACCTGCTACCGCTGACCACCCGCTGGAAGGACAACGATGTCTACGGGCACGTCAACAACGTCGAGTACTACAGCTATTTCGACACGGTCATCAACACCTGGCTGATACGCGAAGGCGGCCTCGACATCCATCAGGGCGCGATCATCGGCTTGTGCGCGGAATCACACTGCAAATACCTCGGCCCGATAGCGTTTCCCGAAACCATCCACGCCGGCCTGCGGGTTGCCCACCTCGGCCGCTCCAGCGTGCGTTATGAGATCGGCCTGTTCCGGGAACAGGAGCAGACCCCTACCGCGGAAGGCTGGTTTGTCCATGTGTTTGTCGACCGCGACACGCGTAAATCGGCGGCCATGCCGGATGCCATGCGTGATTGCCTCGAACGCCTGCGGGTGCCCGCACTGGAGAACTTGCCATGAAGGTACGCGCTGCAGTCTTGCGTGAGATGGGCCTGAAAGCCCCCTATGCCGAATCCAGGCCGCTGAGGATCGAATCCGTAGAGCTGGCGCCGCCGGGGCCGGGCGAATTGCTGATCCGCGTGCAGGCAGCAGGCCTGTGCCATTCGGACCTGTCCGTGATTGACGGCTCACGGCCGCGCGTGATGCCGATGGTGCTGGGCCATGAGG
>JBFJKG010000508.1:0-1992 GCA_041635075.1 Solimonas sp. | reverse complement strand
GCGAGAGCAACTGCAGACCCGGCACTGACGCGAGCGGTTGCCGGCGCTGCGCCTTAAAGCCGTCGGCGGCTCTCGAATCGCCGCGTCTCACCACTCAACGGGTCCTCGAACTCGATTGATCGTGCCAGTAGCTGCAGCGGCTGGCTGTGGTCATCGGCGCGGTCGGTGCGCACCTCCGGGTAGTAGTCGTCACCCAGTATCGGTGCGCCGAGTGCGGCCATGTGTACCCTGAGCTGATGCTTTCTGCCGGTAATCGGTCGCAGCGCATACAGCCAGTTTGGACCGCGCTGTTCACGGACATCGATATGGGTCTCGCTGTTGGCCGGCCCCGGCACTTCCTGCATCCGGAAGAACGGCTCGGCGGCCTGCATGCAGCTGCGGTGTACGCGCGGAAATGTCAGCTGTGGCAAGGCTGGGGCCAGCGCTTCGTAGTACTTGCTGACCGCGCGCCGCGGGAACAGGCTTTGGTAGGTGCCGCGACTATCCGGGTTGACCGAGAACAGGATGACGCCGGCGGTGCCGCGGTCGATTCGGTGCAAGGGCACCAGATGCTGCAACCCGAGACGTTTCTTCAGCCGCACCAGCAGTGTTTCCTGTACGAAGCGGCCCGAGGGGATCACTGGCAGAAAATGGGGCTTGTCCGCCACCAGCAGATCTGCGTCCTGATGGAGGACCTCGGCTTCGAACGGAATCGGCGTCTCCGCCGGCAGTTCACGGTAGTAGTAGATCGCCGCGCCTTGACGGTAAGGGGTGGTCCGCTCCAGAGCCTTGCCGTCTTGATCCAGCACACGGCCCGCATCCATCCGCGCCTGCCAGGTGGTGGCCGGAATATCGGAGAAGTGCCGCTGCAGAAAGTCGAGCACCGTCTGCCACGGTCCAGCCGGCAAACGCACGCAGCTGGGACCTACGCCATCAAGTACGGGCAGCTTTGATTTCACGGGCAGTGCAGCGGATCAGGTGGCGGTGTCTGCCACGGCGGGCAGTATGCATGGCGCGGAGCGCGTCGCGGATTGTCGAGGGCGCAGGCAGCTTGCGCGTGGCTGCCAGCGGGCGCAGGGTATGCATGGGGCTGCAACCATTTGCCGCCCTGCAGCATCGAACAGGTAGTTGGGCGTAGTCCGCTGGCGGTGTTGTGCCGTCGCCGGGCCTGCAAACCACCGGGGAGGAGCGAGCGATGCATAGCGTCAGAGCGATGGTGATCAGCCTGCTGTTGGCCTGGGGCCTGATGGCCTGCGAGCGCGGCGAGACGCCGGCGGCGACGCTGGCCAAGTCAGCATCCCCCTGTGAGCTGACCGTAGGTTGGGACCCGTGGGAACCCTACCAGTACGAGGATGCCGACGGCTCCGTGCGCGGTCTGGATATCGAAATCATGCAGCAGCTTGCAGCCGATGCCGGCTGTCGTCTCAGGTTCAAAAAAGGCAACTGGAGCGACCTGCTGGCGGATCTGAAGCAGGGCAGCGTGCAGGTCTTGCTATCAGCTACACCGTTGGCGGAGCGCCGGACCTACGCGCATTTCTCGCCGCCGTATCGCAGTGAAACCTTTGCGCTGTACTCGCGCGCCGAAGATGCGGACGCGCTGCGCGGGCAAGCGCTTTCGCAGCTGGTGCTGGAGGGGCGTCGCATCGGCATCGTTGACGACTACTACTACGGCGAAGTCGCCAGTCAGCTGATACATGGTGAAGTGACCCGCGGTGCCTTCGTGCCTGCAACGATGGTGGAGATCAACTATGGCCGGTTGCTCAGCGGCGAGATTGACGCCCTGCTGGATGACCCCTTTGTTGCTGCTGCGGTATTGCGGCGCAAGGGCATGACGGAGCGCGTGGTACGACATCCGCTGGAGATCAGCAGCAACGAGGTTTCCATCATGTATTCGCGCGCGGGTGTGCCGGAGGCCCTTGCACAGAAGCTGGATGCGGCGCTGACGTTGCGCAAGGGCAACGGCACTCTGCAGGCGCTGATCGACAAGTACCGCAGCTAGCTGGAGCGCGGGAT
>JBFJKG010000507.1:0-2001 GCA_041635075.1 Solimonas sp. | reverse complement strand
TGCGGACCTAACGCGTAGTCAGGCACTCGTGCCTGCGCCACCATGTCCGGCTGCGGAGGCTTCACGCGTTCATCCACGTGCTGACCGAAGTAACTCCACGGCCAGCCGTAGAAGCCGCCTTCGACGACTGCAGTCATGTAATCCGGCACCAGATCGCTACCCAGCTCGTCACGTTCATTGACCGCCACCCACAGCGCACCGGTTTCCGGTTCCCAGCTCATGCCCACCGGATTGCGCAGCCCAAATGCATAGATGCGGTGCGCGCCGGTGGCGACGTCGATCTCCCAGATCGCGGCCCGCTCCTTCTCGACCTCGAGCCCGGCCTCGCCGACATTGCTGTTGGAACCCGTTGCCATATACAGCTTGCGACCATCCGCACTGGCGATCAGGTTCTTCGTCCAGTGCCGATTGATCGGACCAGCAGGCAACGCCGCCAACTGCATGCCCGTGGCCGTAATCTGCGTCTGCCCGGTGACGTATGGGAAGCCAACTACCGCGTCGGTATTGGCGACAAACAGCGTGTCACCCACTAACGCCATGCCGAACGGTGAATGCAGGCCCTGAAGCAGCACCGAACGCTGGTCGGCCACACCGTCGGCATCGGTATCGCGCAACAGGGTGATGCGGTCGGCACTGGGCACGCCCGCGCCGGCTGCCTTCATTACCCATTTCTCGATACGGCCCATCAGTCCAATCGGCGGATTGGCCGGCGCGTTGGTCTCCGCGACCAGAACATCACCGTTGGGCAGCACGTACAACCAGCGCGGGTGGTCCAGGCCATCAGCGAAGGCCGTGACCTCCAGGCCATCCGCCGGCACCGGCTTGCCCCCTTCAGGCCAGCCTCGGGCCGGGGCGATGTTCAGTACCGGCAGCAAGGTCTGGTCGGGTGCAGGCAACGTAGGCTTAGGCCCGGTGCCATCGAGCACGGTGAGCTGGGCATTGCCCCCGCAGGCGCACAGCGCCAGCGCCAGCAGTGCAGTCAAGACGAAACGGTGAAGAGACATTGGGCATCCATCGCAAGGGGTTCTAGCCGCGATGTTACGCGAGCGACGCTGACGCGCGGCCGAACGTGAGCAGCGTGCCAGCAGGGTTTTCCCTCAGGTTTTCGACCGAGTTCGACCGCTTCACGCATACTTCGGGGGTCCAGCATGCCGTTACAGTCCTCACGTACCTCGTCCAGAAAGAACGCCTTATGAGTCGCAGCATTCCCGCTACCCTGATTCCCGGTGATGGCATCGGCCCTGAAATTGTTGATGCCACGCTGGCCGCACTGGATGCGCTGGGCGTGTCTTTCGAGTGGGACATCCAGCAAGCCGGGCTTGCCGGTGTAAAAACCGCCGGTGACCCGCTCCCCGACGCGGTGCTGGCAAGCATCCGCCGCACACGGCTGGCACTGAAGGGACCGCTGGAGACACCCTCGGGTAGCGGCTATCGCTCCAGCAATGTGCGCCTGCGCGAAGCCTTCAAGCTGTACGCCAATGTGCGCCCGGCGCGCACGCTGATCCCAGGCGGCCGTTACGACAACATTGATCTGATGGTCTACCGCGAGAATCTCGAAGGGCTCTACATGGGCTACGAGCATTACATCGCCATGGACGGCGACCCGGAGGCGGTGGCAATTGCCACCGGCGTCAATACCCGTCAGGGCTCACACCGCTTGCTGGAGTACGCCTTCGAGCATGCGATTGCCGCAGGGCGCAAGAAAATCGCGGTCGTGCACAAGGCCAACATCATGAAAGCGCTGACCGGCATCTTTCTCGACGAGGCCCGCAAGCTGCACAAGACCAAGTACGCCGGCCGCATTGAGATGCACGAGGTCATCATCGATGCCTGCGCGATGAAGCTGGTGCTCAACCCCTGGCAGTTCGACGCGCTGGTCACGACCAACCTGTTTGGCGACATCCTCTCGGATCTCGTCGCCGGACTGGTCGGCGGCCTGGGCATGGCGCCCGGCGCCAACATCGGAGCGGATGCCGCGATCTTTGAGGCCGTGCATGGCTC
>JBFJKG010000506.1:0-2011 GCA_041635075.1 Solimonas sp. | reverse complement strand
GCCGGTGACCGCGTTGGGCATGCAGCTGCAGCAGCACCCCGCATTTCCCGAAAGCGTCAATGTCGGGTTCCTGCAGATTCTTGATCCTGAGCATGTTCGCCTGAGGGTGTACGAGCGCGGCGCTGGCGAGACTCTGGCCTGTGGCAGTGGTGCCTGCGCTGCCGTCGTGGTCGGGCGCCTATGGCAGGAATTGGGGGCGCAGGTCGAGGTGCAGGTGAGAGGTGGCAGATTGACGATCGAATGGGGTGGAGCAGGCCAACCGGTATTGATGACCGGCCCGGCGGAAACGGTGTTCCAGGGGGAAATTGAATGGCCGAACTGAATGCGAATCGTGGGGAAGACGCGACCGGGCCCAAGCTCAACGAGCGTGAAGTCGTGGCGTATCTGAAGGCGCACAGCGACTTTTTCGGGCGACATCCGGATCTGCTGGAGACCATAGAACTGCGGCACAAGGCGGGATCGGCGGTGTCCTTGATCGAGCGTCAAGTGGACATGCTGCGCGCCAAGAACCAGCGCCTCGAAGATCGGATGACGCGGCTGCTTGAGGCGGCGCGCGAAAATGAGAAGCGGGCCGACAAGGTGCAGCGTCTGGCGCGCACCCTGATCCGGGCGCCCTCCCTGGGCAATGTCGTTGCCGGGCTGGGCAAATGCATGCGCGAGGATTTCGGCGTCGAGGAAACCGCAATCGGTATTTCCTCTGCGCAGATCAAGCGGCATGACATTGAAGGCCTGATGGTGCTTGAGCCCGAGGGTCGTCTTGCACGAGCCTTTGAGAATTTCTTCCGTACACGGCTGATTGAATGCGGCCCGATCTCCGAGGAGCGGGCGCAGATGCTGTTCCCGAAGGCCACGAAACTGCCGCTATCGGCCGCGATCGTGCCGCTGGAGAAGGAGAAAAGCCTGGGCATGATCGCGTTGGGGTCCGTCGACCCGGAGCGCTTTCAGCCGCGCCAGGGCAAGCTGTTCCTGGAGATGACGGCGGAGCTGGTGGCGGCGGCGGTCCGCGCGCGCCTCTAGCCGCCCATCGTGCCAGAGCGCGAAGTGACGACGGCTGGGGTCTTGGCGCCGCTGGTCGCAGAGTATCTCGGGCACCTGACGCACGAGCGGCGAAGTTCGCCACATACCGTGGCCGCGACACGACGCGATCTGGATGCGTTCGCCGGCTACTGTGGAAAGGCGGGCATCCAGCATCTGGCGCAGATCGACGGGCACATGATCCGCGCCTACATCGCAGCCCAGCACCGTGCCGGCCGCCAGCCAGTCAGCCTGCATCGCTACCTGTCGACCTTGCGGGGGTTCTTTCGCTGGCAACTGCGGCAAGGGCGCCTCGCAGCCAATCCTGCGCAGGCGATACGGGCGCCGAAGCTGCGCCGACGGTTGCCGGAAGTGATCGCTGCGGAGGCGCTGAACCAGGCCCTGGACCGTGGCGCCGCTGTGGCGGCCGATGACCCTCTGGCTGCGCGGGACCAAGCGGTTATCGAGCTGTTCTATTCGGCTGGCCTGCGTCTGGCGGAGTTGCACGGCCTCGATCAGGCGGCCCTGACGACCGACGGCGAGCTCACGGTCACCGGCAAGGGTCGCAAGGAGCGCGTGGTCATGGTCGGCGGGCCGGCCAGAAAGGCGCTGGACGCTTGGCTGCGCTTGCGGGAGCGCTACGCTGGCGCTGCCGAGCCGGCGCTGTTCGTTTCAACCCGCGGCAGGCGCCTGTCGCGCGCCGCCATTGCCCAGCGTCTGCGGCTGTGGGCTCAACGCAGCGGCCTGGCTGTACCCTTGCATCCGCACCGCCTTCGGCATTCGTTTGCCACACATCTTCTTGAAAACAGTGGTGATTTACGTGCCGTGCAGGAGTTGCTGGGGCACGCGCACCTGTCCACAACGCAGATCTACACCCACCTCGATTGGCAGCGCTTGGCCACCGTCTATGACGCCGCGCACCCGCGTGCCCGGAAGCGGCCCGATGCCGATGCAAAGAGCCGAAAGCCCTGAGCAGCCGCATGATCTTCATGGAATC
>JBFJKG010000505.1:0-2012 GCA_041635075.1 Solimonas sp. | reverse complement strand
CGAGGGTCGCCGCCGGCAGGCGCAGTATGTCGGCAAGTTGCTGCGACTCGCCGATACCGGCCCCTTTGAGATCGCGCTGAACACGCTTCGTGACGGCAAGGTCCGTGACAATGCCACGCTGGATGAGGCCGATCGCTGGCGCCAGAAACTTATGGATGATGACGCGGCACTGGAAGCGTGGATCGACGCATATCCGGCTGGCAACACCCGCCAGATCCGGGCGCTGATTCAGGATGCGCGCCGCGACCGCGAGGCGGAATCGCTGCCAGGTGCCGTCAAGGGTCGCCGGGTGGCCTACCGCGAACTCTTCCAGAAAATCCGAGCTGTGCTGCTGGCGTCAAGCCAGCGCTGAGCGGGCTCAGCCCGCCGGCATCGTCGGCGGTGTATTGGCGGCATCGTCCGGCCCACCTTGCCGACGCTCGTCCAGCGCGACCAGCAACACGTCATTCAGCAGATAGCGCGCTGTGGGCACCCCCAGCAACATGCCCCAGAAGCCGAAGGCGTGATAAGCAACGAACAGGATGATCAGGGTCAACACCGGATTGAGCCGCAGCGTCTTGCCATAGATCAGCGGATTCAGCGCATAGGCCTCGACGACATGGATGCCGGCGATCATCACACCGCCCCACAACGCCAGATCCACGCCGCCTGCGTTCAGCGCGACCAGCAGGATCGGCGTGGTTGAAATCAGCACCCCCAGCACCGGCACGAAGCTGCAAACAAACACAATGGCCGACAGCACGGCCACCGACGGGATGCCCAGCAGCAGCAAACCCAGCAGGGTCAGCACGGTGTTGGCGAGCGCGATCGCCGCCTGGGCACGCAGGCCCTGCCCGATCACGCGCGTAAACCGGACCACCGGCCCCGCCGCCTCGGCATAGAAATCATGCAGGCGTGAGCCCTGCAGGGCGCGCACCTGATTCTGCAGGCGCTGCAGATCCACCAAGATCAGGAAGCTGAACAACAGGGCCAGGCCGGTGGTGGCGGTGGCGCGGTAGATGAAATTGACCAGTTTGGGTGCGAAGGCCCGCAGCCGCTGTGCCTGCTCGACAAAAAGCGAGTCCAGGAGCAACCGCTCTTCCATGACCTTCATCTGCTCGTTGCGATACTCGACCGACGCCGCGTCGGCACCGGGCCGCAGGATCTGCAGCGTCTGTCGCTGCTCGTTGAGACTCTGCTTGAGTTGCGCCGCGGATTCGGTATCCAGTTCGCTGCGCAGATAACCGATCAAGGGCTCCTGCAGCGCTGGATACTGCGCCGCAAAGCGGTGATTGAGGTCAATCAGGCGCTCCTGTATGGCTCCAAGGTTGGCAACCAGACGCGTGCCTTCGCTGACCACATTGGGCGTTACAAAGCGCACAAAACCGACCAGCGCGCCAAGAAACAGTACGTACACCAGCACCAGCGCCAGCCGATATGGCAAACGCAGGCGGTCGTGTCCCCAGCGCGCAGCCGGCATCGCAAAGAAAGCGAGCACAAACGTCAGAAATACCAGACCGAAGAAATCCCGCATCAGCCAAAGCATGGCTGCCAGCACGATCCAGATCAGCGCGCGGCGGTTGATGCGGTAGAACTGGTCAAGGCTGAACGCCATGGTTGAACATTACACAGGGGGATGTCCGGGGCAGACTAGTGCCCACGCCCGGTTGCGGCAAGCCCGCAGCTACAGACTTGATTGCAACTGCCGCATTCAGTCAGGCTCGGCATAACCCTGCAGCCACCCCGCACCTGGAACCCATGCCGACTCCACTAGACCGCTTCCTGCCGGCCGTGACCCAACACCCGCTGCACCAGGCGATGGGAGTGACCCACATATCTGCGCTGAACGGCGAAGCGCAGCTGGACATCGTGGTCTCCGATACCACCACCAACCCGGCTGGGGTCTTTCATGGCGGCGTGGTTTACACGCTTTGCGACATGGCCTGCTATGCCGCGCTGCTGAGCGTGCTCAACGATGGCGAGAACGCGGTGACGCACGATATTCATGTGTCGATGCTGAGGGCTGCGCGACT
>JBFJKG010000504.1:0-2015 GCA_041635075.1 Solimonas sp. | reverse complement strand
GCACCATGCGCGGGGTCGGGGTGTTCATCAGATCGTCTCCTCGTTGCGGCTCTCAATGGCCGACTGGGTTTCCACATCGGGGTGGATATGCGAGCAGTAGAGCGCGGCTACGTCCAGGAAAACACCCCCGAACGGACGAGCTGGATTTGCCGCCACCGCGTACTGCGAAGACACCGCCCGCGCGGCCACCCTCATCATCGGCAGCGCGCTGCCGCAGACCCCACCCTTTCCAGCACCCATGCACCTGCCCTCTGTCGATGCTACTCAAACAAGATCGCCGTCCCGGTGCCGAGTCATTGGATGACTCGCAACTCAGATCCGACCATGACGTGTGAACTTCAGCGCGGCGCGCCTCAGGCCTGACCTGCCGCCGGCACCGGGGTCTCGGGCGCCTCCGCGCCTTCCTGGAACGGGCGTGGCTTGCGCGTGGCCGCTTTCAACGGAACCGTGTCGAGCACCCACTTGATCTCGGGATGCTCGCGACGGCCCGGCGACGGGATCGTGAAGGTCTTGAACCCGTCGTGCGGACGCAGCGCCGCACTGTCGATCTGCCAGCCCTTCTCCTCGACATGACGGCGACGCGTGGCGCGCCATCCGCTCATGAAGCGGTCGTGCTGGACCGATAGCTCGTTCTCCAGTGATTCAGGCAGCCAGTTGGGCTGCGAGTTCTCAACGATGGCCGCATCCTGATCGAAGATCTGCATCAGGCGTCGCTTCGAGTCGCGATCGAAGATTCGCGCGCGGAAGAAGGAGCGCAGCTGGATCGCGAAGGTGCGCGTGGTGAACTCATCCACCGGGGTGTTGGCGTCAAACACGATCGTGCTCCAGCCCGGCCGCAGATCGACCTGCAAACGCACCGAGTAACCCGGCAGGTAATAGGTGGGGTGCACGCGGGTAGGTTGACGTTCCTTGCGGATGAACTGCCGCACAAAGCCCTTGAACTGCGGCGGGTGCATCACGCAGGTGTGCGTGGCCCACCATTCCTCGCGGCGCTCGCTCTCGATGTAGTTCTTATCGGCGGTGCTCGGGTGACCGAACACGGGATGCACAAAAGAGGCATGCGCCATGTCGATGCCATTCTCGACGACGCGCGCTGCCGAAGCTTTCCAGGTGAACTCGCCGCTCAGCTCGCGCCAGCCGGGCTGTCCGTACTCGGGCAGTGGCGGAATGGGATAGCGCTCGGACTCGGGCAGGTCACCCAGAAACACCCAGATCATGCCGTAGCGTTCTTCGGTGGGGTACGCGTCAATCATCGCGCGCTGCGGAATGGGGCCGGTGGCACCACGCGACGGAATGAACGTGACCTCCCCTTTTCCGTTGTAGCGCCAACCGTGATACGGGCAGGCCACGCAGTCGTCGTGGACCTTGCCGCCGGACAGCGCGCCGCCACGGTGCAGACAGACGTCGCTGAGGCATTGAACCTTTCCCGCCGCATCGCGGAACAACACGAAATTCTGGCCCAGCAGCTTGGCCTTGACCGGCTTGTCCTTGACCGCGTGAGACCACTCAGCCACGTACCAGAGGTTGATCAGCATGAAGTCCTTCCAAGTTTGTTAGCCATTGCAGCCCCGCTCCTGCTGGGCTTTAGCGGGCCGCTTCCACCGGACGCGCTCGTAATGTATCATACATATATCATTATGATATAGAAAACGCGAACGGGATCCCTTAGACCATGAGCAACGTTACATGAGCGACACCATCCTGACGTCCGTCGAAGACATGGTCGACTCGTCGCCCGGGCTGGATCGGCAGTCGAATTTCGAGCAACTCTGGCAGCTGACCGGCGAGCTGTTCGATCGCGTCAAGGCGCGCTTCGAACTGAATCTGGACCCGAGCTGCAAGGACCTGATGCCCTATAAAGGCATTGACGGCGCTGGCGGCTACCTCGCCAACTATGCAGGCCCGCAGATCGACTGGCTGGTGCATTCCTGGACCGGCAATCCCAAGGCGACGTTCACCAATATGCACCTGACCATTGCGCTGGGTCCGCATATTGACGCGCCGCACTTCGGGTT
>JBFJKG010000503.1:0-2033 GCA_041635075.1 Solimonas sp. | reverse complement strand
GTCGGCACCGTCTTGTTCCAGTTGCAGCAACGCGCGCTGAATCGCCCCCACCGATGAGGTGCTGACCAGGCCGTAGTCCGCGCCCAAAGCCTTGGCGTTCTGCTGTACATGGCTCAGCGTGGCGCGCAGGTCCTTGAGGTCCAGCAGCAGCAGGCCTTGGTCATCTGCGTATTTGAATACCAGCGAGAGCACGGCTTCCTGCACTTGCGACAGATCCATCAGCCGCGCCAGCAGCAGCGGCCCCATGTCGGAGATCGTGGCGCGCACCGGGTGGCCGGAGGTGCCGAACACATCCCAGAAGATGGTGGGACAGGCCCCGGGCGCGTAGTTGCTCATGCCCACTTGCTGCGCGCGCTCCAGCAGCTTGGGCTTGGGCTCGCCGGCTGCAGCCAGGCCAGAAAGATCGCCCTTGATGTCGGCCGCGAATACCGGCACACCCATCTCGGAAAAACCTTCGGCCAGTATCTGCAGGGTCACGGTCTTGCCGGTGCCGGTGGCGCCGGCTACCAGGCCATGGCGGTTGGCATACAGGCCCATGATGGCCTGCACGTTGTCATCCCCTTTGCCGATCAGTACCTGATTTTGCACGCCGCACCCTCCTCGCCGAATCGGGCACATAATGCCAGCGTTGGCGTCGGCACAGATCGATCGCCACTGAATCAACGGGGAGGAGCAGACCGACATGCCTATGGACATCGATCAGCCACCGCGCATACCCGTGCCGCGGGACCGCGAGAACGACTACAGCAACGAAGCGGCGCAGATGCGGCGTGACTTCGTGCGGGAGCACACCGGCGTGGCGCTGATGCATCTGGCGCAGCATTCGCTGGACCCCTCCACCCTGCCCGGCAACATCGAGCATTTCACCGGGGTGGCGCAGGTGCCGATAGGCCTGGCCGGGCCGCTGCGTATACAGGGGGAGCACGCGCGTGGGGATTTCTACATTCCACTGGCCACCACTGAGGGCACGCTGGTGGCGAGCTACAACCGCGGCATGCGCCTGCTGACCGAGTGCGGCGGCGTGCGCGCCACGGTCGTGGATGAAGCCATGCAACGTGCGCCGGTGTTCATTTTCGAAAACGCGCTGCAGGCACGCCGCTTCGGCGAATGGGTGAGTGCCCATTTTGTGGAGATCAAGGCAGCAGCAGAGGCCACTACCCGTATCGGCCAGCTGATCAACATCAGCCAGCATGCAGTGGGGCCGATGCGTTACCTGCGCTTCAACTACACCACCGGGGATGCCGCTGGCCAGAACATGACCGGCAAGGCCACCTACGCAGCTTGTGAGTGGATCAAGAGCGAGTATCCCGGCGCGCCACGCTACATCCTCTCCGGCAACATCGACACCGACAAGAAGCATTCGCAGATCAATACGCTGCTGACGCGTGGCCGCCGCGTGGTGGCCGAAGCGGTGCTCACCAACGAGGCGCTGACCCGGATCATGGGGGTGGGTGCGCGTGATCTGTTCCGAGCACGGCAGGTGTCGATGACCGGCGCGTTCATGGCCGGGTCCGCAAACAATGGCGCGCACGCGGCCAACGGTCTGGCGGCGCTGTTTATCGCCACCGGGCAGGACGCGGCCAATGTGGCGGAGTCGCAGGCGGGCCTGAGCTACACCCAGCTACTGGATAACGGCGACTACTACTGGTCCATCACCCTGCCGGCGCTGATCGTGGCCAGTTACGGCGGCGGCACCGGCCTGGCCACCCAGCGTGAGTGCCTGGAGATGCTGGGTTGCTATGGCCCCGGCAAGGCCCACAAGTTCGCGGAAATCTGCGCAGCTACGGTACTGGCCGGGGAAACCTCGCTTTCCAGCGCGGTGCTGCGTGGGGACTGGGTCTCCAGCCATGACCGGCTGGGCCGCAACCGGCCCTGAACCAGCCGCCGGGGGCGCCTCAGGTCCGCGGGGGAGCCGCGCTCTGGGGGTGCACCCGGACTGATTTACACGTCATAAAACTGTAATCTTCGCGGCGACGCAGCCCGCGCCGCCCGTACTCATCGCAGACGATGCCCTCCTCCGCCACGAACACCCC
>JBFJKG010000502.1:0-2048 GCA_041635075.1 Solimonas sp. | reverse complement strand
TGGGCACCCTCTTTGGCAAGGCGCCGCTGGAATCCTTCCTGATTCCTGAGCGGATCATTCGGCGCATCGTGGTGACGGTAATCAGCCTGGATGGCGAGCCAGTGCCGCTGCGCCTGCGTCCGCTGCGGCATACCCCAGGCCTGCTGACAGTGAGCGAGACCAAGGACGGACGCATACTGCTGGATCCGAAGAATGGTGAGCGCTATCGGCCGCTGATCGCAGCGCTGCAGGTCACGGACATGGAGGCAGTCGCTGCGCTGTATGTGCGCTACTACCCGCTGTTCCAGAGAGCGTATGAAGAGCTGGGGTATCCGGACCGCTACTTCAATGATCGCCTGATCAGGGTCCTGAGCCATCTGCTGGAGACCCGCGAGGTGACCGGCCCGATCGAGTTGGTGCGCCCCAAAGTGCTCTATGAGTTTGCTGACCGCGAACTGGAGAAGCGCTCGTCCGGGGAGAAGATTCTGATCCGCATGGGCCCGCAGAACGCGGAAGTGGTGCGCAGCAAGCTGCGAGAGCTGCGCGTGGCGCTGGTCGCGAAGACCGCGCAACGATAACCGAACCCGCTTAAACAAACGCCCCGCTAGGCGGGGCGTTTGTTTAGCTGCTGGTGGAGTCCAGGCTTACTGGCAGGCTTCGCACTCGGGATCGAGTATCGAGCAGACCTTGGCACCGCTGACTTCGGTGGCCGCGCTAACCGGGGCTGCCGTCGGGGCCGCGGCCTTCTTGGCACTCGGCTTGGCGGTGACGCCGCTCTCACCGCCACCGACCGCGTTCAGACGGTTGTCGCTGATCGTGGTCTTCTCGGCGTGGGTCGCGCCCATGGTACGCAGGTAGTACGTGGTCTTCAGGCCCGAGACCCAGGCATGCTTGTACAACTCATCCAGCTTCTTGCCGCTGGGCTGCGCCATGTACAGGTTCAGTGACTGCGCCTGATCGATCCACTTCTGTCGGCGGCTGCCGGCGTCCACCAGCACCTTCGGGTCGATCTCGAAGGCGCACTTGTAGATCGCCTTCAGATCAGCCGGCACGCGGTCAATGCGCTGAACGCTGCCGTCGAAGTACTTGAGGTCGTGGGCCATGACCTCGTCCCACAGGCCCAATTGCTTGAGGTCGTTGACGAGGTACTCATTGACCACGGTGAACTCGCCGGACAGGTTCGATTTGACGTACAGGTTCTGGTAGGTCGGTTCGATCGACTGCGACACGCCGGTGATGTTGGCAATGGTTGCGGTCGGTGCAATCGCCATGCAGTTGGAGTTGCGAACGCCAACCGTCTTGACGCGCTCGCGCAAGGCGTCCCAGTCGAACTGACCGGACTGCGAGGTGTCCTGCTGCAGGTACTGGCTGTTGCCGCGGGCCTCGGCCAGTAGCTGGATCGAGTCGATCGGCAATATGCCGCGGCTCCACAGCGAACCCTCGAACGAGTTGTAGCGGCCCCGCTCTGCAGCGAGGTCGGTGCTGGCCTTGATCGCGTAATAGCTGACGGCCTCCATCGAGCGATCGGCAAACTGGATCGCTTCCTGGCTCTCGTAGGCAATCCGCTGCTTGTACAGCGCGTCATTGAAGCCCATCACGCCCAGGCCCACCGGACGATGACGCAGGTTGGAATTGCGCGCGGTGCTCACCGAGTAGTAGTTGTACTCGATGACGTTGTCGAGCATGCGCATCGCCGTGCTGACGGTCCTCTCAAGCTTCTCGAGATCCAGCGTGCCGTCGGCCTTGACGTGCGCCGGCAGGTTGACCGAGCCGAGGTTGCAGACCGCGATTTCCTGTCCGGCCTTGGTGTTCAGCGTGATTTCGGTGCACAGGTTGGAGCTGTGCACGACGCCGACGTGCTGCTGCGGTGAACGCAGGTTGCACGGGTCCTTGAAGGTGATCCAGGGGTGGCCGGTTTCAAACAGCATTGACAGCATCTTGCGCCACAGGGTCAGCGCCGGCAGGCGCTTGTGGTTCTTGATGCGGCCGGCGTCGGCCAACTGCTCGTACTCGTTGTAGCGCTGCTCGAAGGCATCACCGGTGAGGTCATGCAGGTCCGGCACGTCATC
>JBFJKG010000501.1:0-2048 GCA_041635075.1 Solimonas sp. | reverse complement strand
TGGACAAGCAGAGCTGGAAACAAGTGGTGCAGGTGTTCAACGCCGTCGTCGACGAACCTCCTGCACGCCGCGGCGTGCTGCTGGACAGTCTCTGTGCCGGCAACCCGCTGCTTCGTACCGAGGTTGATTCGCTACTGGCAGCGCACGACGCCGATCCGGATTTTCTGAAGAGCGCGCCGTTCGCGCACGAAACGCTCGACGCCACGCCGGTTGATCTGGAAGGCTCGGTCATTGGGGCCTATCGGCTTGTGCACCGCATCGCCGGCGGCGGCATGGGAGATGTGTATCTTGCCCAACGCGACGTAGGGGGGGTTGATCAGACGGTCGCGTTCAAGGTCGTACAGCGTGCCGCGATGAGCCGTGCAGTGCTGCAAAGATTCCTGCGTGAGCGGCGCATTCTGGCGTCGCTGGACCACCCGCATATCTGTCGCCTACTCGACGCCGGCGTTACCGAAGATGGCCGTCCGTATCTGGTCATGCCGTATCTCGAAGCGGCGCTGCCCATCACGCGGTTTTGCGACGATCACCAATTGCATGTTCAGCAACGCGTCGCCCTGTTTGCACGCGTCTGTCAGGCGCTGAACTATGCGCACCAGCATCTGGTCGTGCATGCGGATCTGAAGCCGGACAACATTCTGGTGACCCCACAAGGTGAACCGATGCTCCTGGACTTCGGAATCTCGCGACTGCTCAGTCCTACCCGTGATGACGTTGCCACCACGCTGCTTTCCGGAGTGAGGTCGCGGCCGCTGACACCGGAGTTCGCGAGTCCGGAGCAGCTCAGAGGAGAGTCCCCCACCACTGCAAGCGACATCTACTCCCTGGGGGTGGTGCTATTCGAGCTGCTATGCGGAGAACGACCCTACGAGGTTGATCCACAGCACACGGAGCGGGCACTGCAGCAGATAGCGCTTGGCAGTGCGCGGCCTTCAGCCCGCGCTGCCAACGGCGCCACGCGGCGTGGCACAACAGCGAACGGTCTGCGCCGATCGCTACGTGGCGATCTGGACAACATCTCGTCCAGGGCCATGCATGCCGAGCCCACACGGCGCTACGGCTCGGCTGCCGCATTGGCTGACGACCTGGAGCGCTGGTCGCTGGGGTTGCCCGTCAGTGCGCATGCGCCGACCGCCGGCTATCAGCTGCGAAAGTTTGTCGGACGCCATCGTTTGGCGGTAGCAGCAACCTCAGCCGCGCTGGCGGGCCTTATGGCCTTTGCGATCACGATGACAGTGCTTGCCGATCGGATTTCAAGGCAAGCCATCGCACTACGTCAGGAGCGCGATCGGGCTGAAGTGGTGGTGCGCTTCATGACCGATTTGTTCAACACTACCAATCCAATGCTGCCGGAGGGCGGCGCGCCCAGCGCGCAGCAGATGCTGGATCGGGGCATTCGCCAGAGCGCGTCGCTGGCCCCGGAGGAGCGCATCACCACACTCACCGTCATTGGTGGCGCCTACATAGGGCTGGGGCAGTACGAGGACGCTCGCCGCGCGCTGACCGAAGCCCTGTCATTGCAGGCAACGGACGCACACACGCTGGAACGCGCCGCCATGCTGCGCGAGTTGGCAACGCTGGAGTACCGACTCGATCACTTGGAGAAGGGCGATGCTTTGGCGCAGCAAGCGTTGGCGATCGCGGGCGCGTTGCTATCCGGCGATGACCTGCGACTGGCACCCTATCTGAATGCCGCCGGCATGACCGCCATGGACAGCGGACGCACGGAAGAGGCTGAGCAGTTGCTTGGCCGGGCGATTGCGCTGCGACGCGCGCGCCCTGGGTTTGAGGCCAACCAGGAGTACGCGGACTCGCTGCGCGCGTTGGGCGACGTCCTGCATACGGTCGAGCGCTTCGAGGAGGCTGAAGCTCGCTATGCCGAAGCCGTTGAGGTCTATGAGCGCGCCGCTGGTCCGGAGTTCGCCATGATTGCGATCACGCTGAACAACCATTCCGCCATGCTGCGAAAGCAGGACCGCGTCGAGGACGCGCTGGCCGGGTATCGCCGCGCGCGCGCTATAGCGGCGCCATCCTTTGGCGAACAACACCCC
>JBFJKG010000500.1:0-2049 GCA_041635075.1 Solimonas sp. | reverse complement strand
GAGGGTGGCGTTGACCCCGGCGTGCTGCGCGCTCAGTTGCAGCGCCGATCCTGTCAGTTGCCAGCGCTCGACCGTATGGTCTTCCAGCAGCGTTGCGCCTGCGGCCGTCGCGCGCTCGACCAGTAGCGCATCGAGTTTCAGGCGCGGCACGACGTACGCATAGTCGGGGTGCCCAGCGGCTCCGTAAAGCGCGGACTGGGTGCGGCCAAGCGGGGCGCCTAGCTCGAAGCGGTTGATCCGCGCGCCCATGGCGGCGGCTGCCGCTTCGGCGTCGAGCGCGCGCAGCTCCACGACCGCGCGTGCGGTCAGGCCGTCGCCGCAGATCTTGTCGCGCGGAAAGCGTGCCCGGTCCAGCAGGGCCACGCGCAGCCCAGCCTTGGCGGCATGAAAGGCGGTCGCGGCGCCGGCAGGACCGGCGCCGATGACGGCAAGATCAAATACGGGTGCTGCGCTCACTCGCGCTCACGCCGCCAGCGGCGCCGGCAGGCCGAGATTTCGCCACAGGCGCAGGGTGGGTTCGGCCTGATTGAGCGTGTAGAAATGCAGGCCTGGCGCGCCGTTGTCGAGCAAAGTCGCGCATAGCCGCGTGACCACGTCCAAGCCGAAGTCCTGCAGCGCCTGACGGTCGTCCTGATACTGCTCCAGGCGCAAGCGGATCCAGCGTGGAATATCGGCCCCACAGGCGGCAGAGAAGCGCGTCAGTTGGGCGTGGTTGGTAATCGGCATGATGCCGGCCACGATCGGCACGGTGATCGCCGCCTTGGCGCAGCGTTCAACGAAATCGAAGTAACTGTCGGCGGTGTAGAAGTACTGCGTGACCGCGCCATCGGCACCGGCCTCGATCTTGCGCTTGAAGGCGTCGAAGTCGGCCTGTGGGCTCAGGGCCTGTGGATGCACCTCTGGGTATGCAGCGACCTCGAGCTTGAAGTGGTCGCCGTGCAGCTCGCGGATGAAGGTCACCAGTTCGCTGGCGTAGCGCAATTCGCCGGGCGCTTCGGTGGTGACCGCGGTGGCGGGCAGGTCGCCGCGCAGGGTGACAATGCGGGTGATGCCCGCGTCACGATAGCGCTGCAGCAGCTCTGAAATCTTGGCGCGGGTCGAGCCCACGCAGGTCAGATGGGGGGCCGCTTCGAGGCCGGTGTTGCTGCGGACCATTGAAACGGTTTCAAAAGTGCCGTCCTGATCCGATCCACCAGCACCGTAGGTGACCGAGAAGAATGACGGCTGCACCGCCGCCAGCTGCGCGACCACGGCGGGGAGCTTCTCGGCCCCAGCGGGTGTGCGCGGCGGAAACAGCTCAAAGGAAAAATGAATCTGTTGAGCAGCCATCTTGGCTCCAGAACGAGAAAGGGGGCGGTTGCCCGCCCCCAAGATTGAACCCGCTCGAGCGTGCTTGAACACGCGCGTATTCGGCTGGGCGTGGCTGGCCGCGTCGCCGCGACCGGCCGGCATCGCAACTAGTAGCGGTAGTGGTCGGGCTTGTAGGGGCCTTCCACCGGCACGCCCAGGTAGTCGGCCTGTGCCTGCGTCAGCTGCGTCAGCTTGACCCCGATCTGCTCCAGATGCAGGCGCGCCACTTCCTCGTCCAGCTTCTTCGGCAGGCGATAGACGGTCTTCTCGTAGGTGTCCTTGTTCGTCCACAGATCCATCGCGGCAAGGGTCTGGTTGGAGAAGCTGTTCGACATCACGAACGCCGGATGACCATGGGCGCAGCCCAGGTTGATCAGGCGACCTTCGGCCAGCACGTAGATGCTGTTGCCGGTATCCGGGAATGTGTAGCGATCCGTCTGCGGCTTGATCTGGTCACGCACCGCGCCGGAGGCATTGAGGCGATCCATCTGGATCTCGTTGTCGAAGTGGCCGATGTTGCAGACCAGCGCGTTGTTCTTCATCGCCTTCATGTGCTCAAGGGTGATGATGTCCTTGTTGCCGGTCGTGGTGACGTAGATGTCAGCGAACGGCAGCACGTCTTCGATGCGCTTGACTTCAAAGCCTTCCATGGCCGCCTGCAGCGCATTGATCGGGTCGATTTCCGAAACGATGACGCGT
>JBFJKG010000499.1:0-2051 GCA_041635075.1 Solimonas sp. | reverse complement strand
GGCGTGCGCCCGAACCATCGGCGGCAACAGCGGGTCAGCGCAGATTGCTCCGAGAGCCCCAGCATACCGGCGAGCTGGCTCAAGGGAACGCGGGTCTCGCAGAGATAGCGTAATGCCGCCTCGCGGCGCACTTGCTCGCGCAGCTCGTCGAACGAAACGCCCTCGGCGGCCAGCCGCCGCTGCAGGGTGCGTGGATGCAGGCTGACGAGCCGGGCAATCGCATTCTTGTCGCCCCGCACCACGCTCAAGGTCTGGCGCAGGGCGCTACGCACACGTGGCGCCAGTCTCTGGTCGGCATCACCGTGCAGACGCGTGACATGCGCCAGCGCCAGTTCTCTCAAGGTCTGGTTGACCTCGCGCAGAGGGGCTCTGAGCGTACTGGGGCTGACATGCAGGCCGGCGTGCTCCTGCGCCGGCAGAACGGGCGCGCCGAAGAAGCGGACATAGCTGGACAGCGGCGCCACCGGATGATGTGTCAGCGCCACTGCGTGCAGCTGATAGTCGGTGCCGGCCAGAAACGCGGCAATGCGATGGGTATCGCCCAAGGATTGATCCATGGCCTGGCGCACGACTGGCTGACGTGGCAGGTCGATTTCAAATCTCAGCTCACAGGCGCCCGTAATCAGGGCGCTGTGTTCCCGCACCGAGAACAGCAAACCGGGGCTGTGCACGTACAGATAGCGCGCCGCGGTCTGCAGACCGGCACCGACCGTCGGCTCGTTCTGGATTGCCAGGGCCAAGGGACCCAGCAGGCTGATGTCCTGCATCTGGGCTAGCCGCAAACCGAAATCGGGGCAGCCACTGACCGTGGCACTGGACTCGAGAAGATTGACCAGTGATCGCAACGGAATCATGGCCTCCTCGTCATCCAGCGAGCGCAACGAGATGCCGTACCGCTGCAGCAGTGGCACCGGATCCGCATCCAGTTCCGCCATCAGCCTGCGGTACTCCTTCAGCGCGCCCACGCGAATCAATGCCGTCATGTCCAAAAATGTAAAAACTATGTCCGGCAGAGTCAATTTTCGATCAATGCCGCTGGGCAAAATGCAAATGCACACGATAAGGCGTCGTCGACCGCAGTCGCAGTTGGCCACGACAGGCGCCGCAAACCCTGAGCAGCGAGGAGTTGCGCATGAGCGAAGCACTGGATGTACTGATCATCGGCGCCGGCCTATCGGGCGTCGGCACGGCCTGTCAGGTTGCGGAGGCGTTCCCGCAGAAGCGTATCGCCATCCTCGAGCGCCGGAACAGCATCGGTGGCACCTGGGACCTGTTCCGGTACCCGGGCATCCGCTCGGATTCCGACATGTTCAGTTTCGGTTACCAGTTCCGCCCCTGGAATGCATTCCAGGTGCTGGCCGACGGCCACGCCATCCGGCAATACATTCGTGACACTGCGCGCGAGTTCGGTGTGGAGCAGAAGATCCGTTTCGGGCTCAAGACCACACAGGCCAACTGGAGCAGCGCACAGCGCCGTTGGAACGTCACCGCGCTGCACGAGGCCAGCGGCGAGATCCGCCACTTCAGCGCGAAGTATCTGATCGGCTGCACCGGCTACTACAACCACGATGCCGGCTATCTGCCTCAGTTTCCCGGCATCGAGCGCTTCAAGGGTCAGTGCATACACCCGCAGAAATGGCCGGAGAACCTGGACTATCGCGGCAAGAAGGTGGTGGTGATCGGCAGCGGCGCAACCGCCGTCACCCTCGTCCCTGCGATGGCCGGGGAAGCCGAGCATGTGACCATGCTGCAGCGTTCACCGTCCTACATTTTCTCGCTGCCGGCGCAGGACAAGCTGACTGAACTGCTGGCCAAGGTCATGCCGGCGTCCTGGGCCTACGGTCTTGCGCGCAAGCGCAACATCCTGATCCAGCGCTGGCTATACCTCGCCTGCCGTCGCTGGCCCAAACTGATGCGCAGCTGGCTGCTGTCGCAGACGCGCAAGCATCTGGGCCCCGACTTCGACATGCGCCATTTCACTCCGCGCTACATGCCATGGGACGAACGCCTGTGTGCCGTGCCCGACGCGGACCTGTTCAAAGTGCTGCGCG
>JBFJKG010000498.1:0-2054 GCA_041635075.1 Solimonas sp. | reverse complement strand
CGCAGCAGCGTTCGCGCTTGCTCGGTCAGCGTAAGCACCGGAAAGCCGTCGTGAGTTTCCTGAACATAACCCTGATGCAGCAGCGCGCGCGCAACCTGGCGCCATTCATCGACGCTGCGCTGTGCGCCGATGCCGTAGGTGCTGAGTATCTCGTGGCCGTTGCGTTCGATCTTCTCGGCCTTGGCGCCCCGCAGCACTTCTATGATGTAGGCGGCACCGAACCGCTGGCCGCGCTGACTGAGGCGGGCGATGCAGGAAAGAAACTGCTGAGCCTCCAGCGTCCAGTCCACTTTGTTCTTGGGCTCCAGGCAGTTGTCGCAGGCGCCGCAGGGCGGGGTGAAGGTTTCGCCGAAGTAGCGGAGTTGCACCAGACGGCGGCAGTCCACAGCCTCTGCGTAGTCGAGCAGGCGGCGTAGCTGCTGGCGAGCCACGCGCTGTTCCGCTTCCAGGGGCTCACCGCTTACCGGGTCGAGCTTGCGGCTGATCAGGAACTCTGCGGTGTGGATGTCCCCGAGTCCGTAGTAGAGAATGCAGCGGGCCGGCTCGCCGTCGCGTCCTGCGCGTCCGGCCTCCTGGTAGTAGCCCTCCATTGATTTCGGCAGGTCGTAGTGCACGACCCAGCGCACGTCGAGCTTGTTGATGCCCATGCCGAAGGCGACGGTGGCGACAATCACTTGTGCGTCGTCGCGAATGTACCGCTCCTGATGCTCGTAGCGCATCTGTGCGGAAAGGCCTGCGTGATACGGCAGCGCGACAATGCCATCGCTACTCAGTTTCGCGCTCAGTTCGTCAACGCGCTTCCTGCTCAGGCAATACACAATGCCGCTGTGTTGCTCGCGGGCCAGCGCCAACAGTTCGGTGTAACTGCGGGTTCCTTTGGGGCGCACGGCGTAGTACAGATTGGCGCGGTTGAAGCTTGCGAGGTGCAGGGCCGGTTCATGCAAGGCCAGCTGCTGAACGATGTCGGCGCGCACCCGCTCGGTAGCCGTGGCGGTAAATGCATAGCAAGGCGTATCCGGAAATCGTGCTCTCAGCTGGCCAAGCTGCCGGTACTCGGGCCGGAAATCGTGGCCCCACTCGGAAACGCAGTGAGCCTCGTCGATGGTAAAGGCTGACAATCCGGGGCCTTCAATCAGCCTTGGAAGCAGAGTGTCCAGAAACTCGCGGGTCATCAGCCGCTCGGGCGCGACATAGAACAGGCGATAGTCACCCGCGAGCAGGCTGCGTATGCGATTCGCCGACTCCTCGCTATCGAGGCTGGAGTTCAGGTAGCTTGCGCTGATGCCGTTGTCCTTCAGCAGCCGCACCTGATCCTGCATCAGGGCGATCAGGGGCGAGACCACGATCATGGTGCCGCGCTGGAGCAGGGCAGGTAGCTGGAAACACAGCGACTTGCCGCCACCGGTAGGCATAACGGCCAAAAGGTCCTTGCCGGCAAGTGCGTCTAGAACGACGGCTTCCTGCCCTGGGCGGAAGTGGTCATAGCCAAACCATTGCTTGAGCGTGCTTAGGAGTGCGGAGGGGGAGACGGGTCGCGAGTGGGTGGGCTGCATTGGGCTAGGCTAGCGACCCGAGAAGGAGAACGCACGGGCGTTCCGCAAAAAATTGGGAAGGACCCCCGCGCGCTTTGCATCCGGCATGGGTGAAAATGCCGGAACTGCACACTTCGATTTATCCAGGAGCACGGTCTAGCGTGGACATGCCGGTTGATAGCAGCGGGTTCTGGGTCCTTGCCCTGTTGGCGATCGGTATTGGCTTCATCTTTCTGTGGACGGATTGGTCGAGCCTGCCCAGCCGCGCGCTGGCGATGTGCTTCATCCTGATAGGTTTGCGTGCGGCCTTGGCGCCAATAGAGCTGGCGGCGGGTGAAGCCGACCTGCTGGTGCAGGTGTTCACACGCCTGTCGGAGCTTCTCGCGATCCTGTATGGCATCGAATGGACGCGTCGCGTGGGTGTCAGCACCGGGGTCAGCTATCGGCGAACGATCAACGTCCTGTTTCGCGTTTCCCAGCTGATCGCGCTGATCTACGGAGGCCTCAGTTTCGGGTATCTCG
>JBFJKG010000497.1:0-2064 GCA_041635075.1 Solimonas sp. | reverse complement strand
GTTGGACAGGATCACCAGCACGCCGCCGATGATCAGCGCGCGCACTACGCCAAAGCGCGCGACCCCCAGGCCACCGACAATCACGCCGATGATCGACGCGATCACACCATAGCCCTTGGCGACCAGCGCGATGTCCTGCAGTGAATAGCCGACGTCCAGATAAAACGGGTTGGCCATGACGCCCATTGTGTAATCGGTCAGTCGAAAGCTGCCGATGAACGCCAGAATCAGCGCTCCGGTGGCCATGCCATTGCGGCTGAAAAAATCGACCAGCGGACATACCACTGCGCCCACAAACCAGCCGCCGGCACGGCGCAGGCCGCCAGGCCAGTGTGCCTTGCGCTCCATGAAGGCCAGTACCCGTGCCTCCTGCGCCAGGGTATCGGCAGACGGACGTACGACGGGCTCGGGAATCAGCAAGGTTGTGAGCAAGCCAAGACCCACCAGAGCCGCCATGGCCAGGTAGGCGGTGCGCCAGTCGTACTCTCCGGCCAGCCACAGCGCACCGGCGGTTGCCATCAGCAGCCCGACCCGATAGCCGAGTTGATACGCTGCGGCCATCGTGCCCTGCATCTCCACTGGCGCCGATTCGATGCGCCAGGCGTCGATGGCGATATCTTGAGTCGCGCTGGCGAAGGCAACGCAGACGGCGAGGGCTGCCAGGCCCAACAGGTTCTGTGCGGGGTCTCCATGGGCCATGGCGACCAGGCCCGCGATCAGCGCGAACTGCGCGAGCAGCATCCAACTGCGCCGCCGCCCCAGCTTGGCGGTCAGCCATGGCAGAGCCAGCCGGTCGACCAGTGGCGCCCACAGCAGCTTGAACGAGTAGGCGAGGCCAACCCAGGACAGCATGCCGATCGTGGTGCGATCGATGCCGGCCTCGCGTAACCATGCCGACAGCGTGCTGAACACCAGCAGGAACGGCAGGCCGGCGGAAAAGCCGAGGCAGAGCATCGCCAGCGGGCGTGGCTGCGCATATAGCCGCAGCGTATCCCACCACGGCCGCGACGCGGCTTCAGAGGTCATAGTCGAGAATCAGGGGTGCGTGGTCGGAAAACTTGGTTCCTTTGTAGACCGAGCCGTCGCGGATGCGGTCACGCAGGCCGGGCGTCACGATCTGATAATCAATGCGCCACCCTACGTTGTTGGCATACGCATTGCCGCGATTGCTCCACCAGGTGTATGCCTCACCTTCTTGTGTCGGGTGGAGCGCGCGATAGCCATCGACCCATCCTAGCTCCTGGAACAGGCCGTCTAACCAGGCGCGCTCATGTGGCAGAAAGCCGGAGTTCTTCTGGTTGGAGCGCCAGTTCTTCAGGTCGATGTTCTGGTGCGCGATGTTCCAGTCGCCACAGAGGATGTACTCGCGACCGCTGGTGACCCAGGCCTGCAGCAGCGGTCTGAAGTAGGCCAGAAAGCGGTCCTTGCTGGCCTGGCGTTCCGGCCCCGACGATCCGGACGGCAGGTAGAGCGACACCACCGAAAGGGGCCCGTAGCGGGCCTCGATGTACCGACCTTCGGCATGGAACTCAGCGTTATCCAGTGCAGTCAGGATCTGGTCCGGCTTTTTGCGCGAATACAGTGCAACGCCGGAATAGCCCTTCTTCTGCGCGCTGTGCAGATGCACATGCCAGCCTTCGGGGAAGAAGACAGGGTCTGCTTCTAGATCAGCTAGCTGTGCCTTGGTTTCCTGTATGCAGACCACGTCTGCGTTCTGGGTGGGCAGCCAGTCAAACAGTCCCTTGCGGGCTGCGGAGCGGATACCGTTGGTGTTGAGACTGATGATCCGCATGCGGGAAGAGAGACGGTTCGGGGATAATGCGCATGGTACTGGGGACAGCCGGTGCCGCGTAAGCTCACCCACACTCATCAGCCGATGCCCATGCACGATTACCAGCGCGCCTTTCTTTCACTTGCGCTTGAGCACCAGGTGCTCAAGTTCGGATCGTTCACGCTGAAATCCGGGCGTGTCTCGCCGTACTTTTTCAATCTAGGTCGAATCTCCAGCGGTGTCGCCATGCGCGCGCTGAGCCGTGCCTATGCGCAGGCGCTGACGGCTTCGGG
>JBFJKG010000496.1:0-2069 GCA_041635075.1 Solimonas sp. | reverse complement strand
GCTTGGCGTATGTTGGCGACCAGTGGCTGGGCGGCGTCGAGCGTGTCGACCTGCGTATCGCAGGCGGCCGAGTAGTCGCTGGAGCAGGTGCCCACCGCAATGCAGGGTACCGGCAGGCCTCGCAGCCAAGCTGCGATGCGCGGCCTGAGCTGTGGTGCTGGCGCATCGTCCGCGTCCAGCAGCAGGCAGGCGTGCCCCTGCAACGGCGAAAACGACGCTGCGCTGTCCGGGGCCCGAGCCCATGCGGCGAGCTGTTCGCCACCGATCAGGGTGGGCATTGGATGCGAGGTTCGCATCCCCGCAGCTTAGCGCTCGCCGCGCGTGAACAGCGAGAAGAAGGCGTAGGACGGGTCGGCAGGACCGGGTTTGCCGATGTGCGCGCCGGCCAGAAACGGGTGCTCCAGATTCACCGCCGAGGGATGGGCCGGGTAGGCCCAGTCCGCGACGATGGCGCGGTGGCTGAACTTCCAGATGCCCGCACGCTTTTCGTACTTGTCGAAGTAGCGGCCGCCGATCAGCACGTCGAAGCCCGCACCGTCGTCTTTCACCTTGTGAAAGGCGAGGATGTAGACCTCGCCTTCGGCACGATCACCCGCCAGCTTCAGGTT
This sequence comes from Solimonas sp., assembly GCA_041635075.1. Taxonomy (GTDB): domain Bacteria; phylum Pseudomonadota; class Gammaproteobacteria; order Nevskiales; family Nevskiaceae; genus Solimonas. The sequence goes on along the minus strand of JBFJKG010000496.1, from coordinate 1,461 downwards.
CACCGTCGTGACGTTGTGGTGCAGGATGTCCATCGCCGCCTGTATCTGCGGAAGCTTGTCGATAAACGCCATTGCCGGGCCCTTGGCGAAGTGACCGTGATCGTCGATGGCGTCCTCGTGGTACAGCGCGCGCATCTTGTCGTGATCGTGACGGTCGGCTGCGTTGCAGTAGGCCATGATCAGTTCGGTGATGGCCTGCTTGTCGAGGAGTTCGTCCAGCTGCTGCTCGCGGGTATTGCCGTTCATCCGCTCAGCCCCGCTACCGGAATCGCCGCGCCGTGTATTGCCCGCGCGTCCGCGGAGCAGAGGAAACGGATCGTGGCGGCGAGGTCGCCAAGGGCCACCCACTTGCCGGGGTCGGCGTCCGGCATGGCTGCACGGTTGGCTGGCGTGTCCAGCGTGCTGGGCAGCACACAGTTGACGTTGATGTTCTGCTCGCGCAATTCAGCGCTCATCGCTTCGGTCATGCGGATCACCGCGCTCTTGGACACGCTGTAGGCGCCCATCAGCGCGCTTGCCTTCTGGCCCGCTCCAGCGCCGACGTTGACGATACGCCCGCCGCCAGCCGCCAGCATCTTCGGCACCGTTGCCTGCACCGCGTGCAGCAAGGTCATCGCGTTGAGATTGATCATCCGGGTCCAGTCCTCCGCAGGGGTGGCATGTACCGGCGTGCCCATGGCGAAGCCGCCGGCGATATTGCACAGCGCGTCGATGCGGCCATAGTGGGCAAAGCCACGGTCCAGCGCGCGCTGGGTCGAGAGCGCATCGGTGAGGTCGGCCGCAATCAGCAGGCGCTGCGGATCAGGCTCGGGATACGCCTCGCGCAGCCCACGTTCGCTGAGGTCCAGCAGGATCTGCTGTGCACCTTCGCTGGCGAAGGCAGCCGCCACCGCGCGCCCCAGACTGCCCGCGGCGCCAGTAATGACAACCACCTGGGTATGCAAACTCATGGTCAGTCCTCAGAACGGGGCATGTGTGCGGCAAAACCTAACACGGGATTTCTGCAGTGTGCTCACCTATAAAGACGACCGCAGCGGCTGTCCGCGCCAACGCAAACGCCCCCGGGGTTTCCGGGGGCGTAGGGCCAGCGGTGACGCTGCCTACTGCTTGGACTTGGCGGTCAGGAACACCATGTCCATGAACCCGTCCACGCCCTTGCGGCTGACGGTGCGGAACTGTTCCGGCTCGACCTCGACGCTGTAGCGAGTCGTATCGACGGTGGTGCCACCGTCAACGCCGCTGGCCAGGGCGAGGAAGGCCAATGCCTTGGTGGCTGCAGAGGCAACCTTGTCACCGGTGGTCGTGGTGTCTACCACCTGAGTGTAGAACGGGTCCTTGGTGGTCACAGGCGTCTTGCTGGAGAACGTCGGCAGACCATTGTTGTTGGCCATGCATTCACGCTTGCCGAAGCGCTCCCAGCAGCCAAGCTGATCGACGGGCTTGAACACGATCTCGCCGCTG
>JBFJKG010000495.1:0-2072 GCA_041635075.1 Solimonas sp. | reverse complement strand
GCTGCCATTCACTGCGCGCGCAGCGGCTATGGCATTCGCATCAACAACGTCTGCCCCGGCTTTGCTGAAACGCAAATGGTCAGCGGTGCGCTGGCCACCCTCAAACCCGAAGAAGCCCAGGCCTTTGCCGAGAAGACACTGGTGCGTATTCCCATGGGCCGGTTCGGCAAGCCGTCGGAAGTGGCGGCAGCCGTGCTGTTCCTGGCCTCGGATGAATCCAGCTATGTCACCGGCTCCGACCTCGTGGTCGATGGCGGCATGACGGCCTGATACACAAGAACAAGCAAGGAGACTGCTATGAGCAAGAAACCCGTCGTGATCTATGGCGTTACCGGCTACACCGGCCGCCTGGTGGCTGAGTATCTGCGTGAATACCGCGTGCCGTTCATCGCCGCCGGCCGTGATGCCAAGCGCATCAAGGAAGTGCTGGACAAGGTGCCGGGCATCGAGAACGCCGACTACGAGATTGCCGAGGTCGAGCATTCCGTAGCGGCGCTGACCAAGCTGTTCAAGGGCGCGCAGGTGGTGTGCAACATGGTCGGTCCGTTCATGAAGTACGGCCCGGAAGCGGTGGAGGCCTCACTGGCCGCCGGCTGCCACTACACCGACACCAATGGCGAGCAGAACTGGATGATGCACGCCGAGGCCACCTGGGGTGCCAAGTTCGCGGAGAAGGGGTTGCTGCTTTCGCCCGGCATTGCGCAGATGTACACCACCGGCGAGATCGCTGCGAACCTGTGCCTTGAAACCCCGGGGCTGGATACGCTGGACATCCTCGTGCTGTGGCGCGGCTTCCCCACGTACGCATCCACGCAGACCATCTTCAGCATCCTGACCGCAGACTTCTTCTATCTGGATCAGAACCAGTACGTGAAGTGGCCAGCCACCGCCAAGACCGAGGTCATGGTGCCGGGCCAGCATGAAACTGCGATGGCGTTGCCCTGGGGCGGTACCGCGCACCCGGTGTGGTTCAAGAATGATCCGCGCGTCGCCAGCTGCAAGGCCATGGGCGGTGTGTTCGAGCGCACGGTCATGGAAGGTGTGGTGCAGATCGCCACCGTAGTGGAAGAGAAGATCAAGCCGCTGCCGAAGGCGGAGCAGGAGAAGCAGCTTTCCGAAATGGCCGCCAGCCTGCAGGCCGGCATGCCGCCGCGTGAAAACCCGCGCCTGAATACTTCGGTGGATTCGGTGCACGCCAGCGGTCCGCTGGGCCGCGCGCACTGCGTGATTCACGGCACCTGCAACTACAAGCAAACCGGCCTGCTGCAAGCCTACGCCGCGTACTACCTGTTGCAGGCCGCGCCCAAGCGCGTGGGCTTTGCCTCCGGTTGTCAGGCGTTCGGTCACCGCGAGCTGCTGGGTGTGATGCAGAGCTTTGGTCTGGTCAGCGAGCCGGTGCTGACGATCAACGCGCCCGGCGTACGCCAGCGCAACGGCGCCTGAGGTGGGGCGCAGGCCGTGCAAGTGGCCAACACACTGGGCAGTCCGCGACTGACCGCTGCCGGTCAGCCACTGTCATCGCTCGCGGTGGCAGAAGGTGAACTGCTGTGGACACCGTCGCCCGCGTTTGTGGAGCGGGCGCCGGTGGAGCATTTCCGCCATTGGCTCAACGCGCGTCATGGTCTGGACCTGGCCGACTATGACGCGCTGTGGGCCTGGTCGGTACGGGAGTTGGAACTGTTCTGGGCGGCGGTCTGGGACTACTTCGAGATCAGGGCAGACGCCCGCTATACCGAGGTGCTGGATCGCCGCACCATGCCAGGCACGCGCTGGTTTGCCGGTTCCCGGGTCAACTACGCCGAGCATCTGCTGCGGCATGAACAGCAGCACCCGGATCAGGTGGCCATTCACCATGTCTCCGAGCTGCGTCCACTCGCCACGATCACCTGGCATGAGCTGGGCCGCCGGGTACGCACACTAGCTGAGCGTCTGCGCGCGCTGGGCATCGGCCCCGGTGATCACGTGGCCGCGTATCTGCCCAATATTCCGGAAACCGCAATTGCGATGATGGCCACCACCGCCATTGGCGCGGTGTGGTCCGCGGCTTCCCCGGAGTTTGGTGCCCGCGCGGT
>JBFJKG010000494.1:0-2078 GCA_041635075.1 Solimonas sp. | reverse complement strand
CGCGTCGCGGATCGTCCGCAGAATCTCGCGCGCGTTGTTGACGGCGCTGATGATCGAGCCGGGGTTGTCAGCATCGGCAATCAGGAAGCGGACGACGTTCGCTTCATTGGCCTCGTCATGGCGCGAGGCAAATTCCTCCTCGACGCCGAGAATCTGAATCAGCGGCGCCCAGCCAAACTGGACGTTGCGCGGAAGATCGAGGAGCAGGTGGGCATGTACGCTGACCAGGCGCGCAGTGTTCTCGGCGCGTTGCAGGTAGCGACCGAACCAGTACAGATTGCTGGCAACCCGCGACAACATCAGCGGTTCCCTCCACGTTGGCTTTGGCTCTGGCTTTGCCGGGTCGGGGGTTCGACAGGGGCATCGCCCTCCAGGTCCACTATCCAGGTGTCCTTGGCGCCACCCCCCTGCGAGCTGTTGACGATCAGCGAGCCCTTGACCATGGCCACGCGGGTGAGCCCGCCGGTGGTCACGTATGCATCATCGCCTCCGCGGGACAGCACGAAGGGTCTCAAGTCCAGATGCCGCGGCTCAACTCCATCACCGGCCAGCGTCGGGGCCGTGGACAGCGACAGCGTCGGCTGGGCCATGTAGTTGCGGGGATTTGCGTTGATCAGGCCGCGGAACTTGTCGCGCTCCTTCTTGGTGGCGCGCGGCCCGATCAGCATGCCGTAGCCGCCGGATTCGTTCGCTGGCTTGACCACCAGTGTGTCCAGATTGGCGAGCACATGCTTGCGATCCTTGTCCCGCATGCACAGGAAGCTCGGCACGTTCGGCAGGATCGGCTCCTCGCCCAGGTAATAGCGAATCATCTCCGGCACGAAGGCGTAGACCACCTTGTCGTCGGCCACGCCGGCACCTGGGGCGTTGACCAGTGCCACTTTGCCCTTGAGCCAGGCACGCATCAGGCCGCGGACCCCCAGCATCGAATCAGGGTTGAAGACTTCCGGGTCCAGAAACAGATCATCGATGCGCCGGTAGATCACATCCACCCGCTGCGGGCCGTAGACCGTGCGCATGTAGACGTTGTCGTTGTCGCCTACGAACAGGTCGCTGCCTTCAACCAGTTCGATGCCCATCTGCTGAGCCAGCCACGAATGCTCGAAGTAGGCTGAGTTGTAGATGCCGGGGGTCAGCAGCACGATGCTGGGGTTGTCGGCGGCGCGCGGGCAGATGGCGGCCAGGGTGTCGTAGAGCTGGGCCGGATAGTCGTCGACCGGCAGAATGGCATTGGCCTCGAACAGCTCCGGAAACACGCGCTTGGTGACCAGTCGGTTTTCCACCATGTAGCTGACACCGGACGGCACACGCAGATTATCTTCCAGCACGTACATGGTGCCGTCATGGTCTCGCACCAGATCGCTGCCACAGATGTGGGCCCAGATGCCGTGCAGCGGCTTCATGCCCACACATTGCTTGCGGAAGTTGACCGAGTCCTTGAGTACTTCCCCCGGAAACACGCCGGCCTTGACGATGCGCTGGGCGCCGTAGATGTCCTGGATGAAGTGGTTCAGGGCACGCACCCGCTGCTGCAGGCCGCGCTCGGTGGTTTCCCATTCGCTGCGGGGAATGGTGCGCGGAATGATGTCGAACGGCCACGCGCGATCGACATTGCGTCCCTCCGAGTAAACCGTGAAGGTCACGCCCATCACCTTGATCGCCAGCTCGGCGGCCAGTCGGCGCTCGTCGAGCTCACTGCTGCTGAGGCTGGCCAGATGGTCTGCCAGGTGTCGCGCGGCGGGTCGCGGGCGCCCCGGGGCCGCGAATAGCTCGTCGTAGCTGCCTTCGCAGCGGTACTGGCGCCAGTCTATGGACATCGCGATCGATTCTTTGGACTCGTGGTGGACATGCACCAAGACGAAGCAAAACGCAGGCCAACTGCCGACAGATTGCGCCACCCGTGTAGAATTCGCCAATCTTGTCGACCTCTCCATGACGCAATACAAAGCGCTTGAATTCAAAGGCCGCATGCTCTCGCTCACGCGAGTGCGCGTGCTGGACCCCAACCTGACCGCCATCAGCGCGCAGTTGCACGACTTCGCGCGGCAGATGCCGTCTGCGGTGCAGGGCATGCCGGT
>JBFJKG010000493.1:0-2083 GCA_041635075.1 Solimonas sp. | reverse complement strand
GCGTTGATGACATCGCGCACGCTGTAACCGGTGCCCGTCCCAAGGTTCAGTGTCAGCACCATCGCCTGCTCAGGGGATTGAAGCAGGCGAGAAAGCGCCGCCACATGCCCATCGGCAAGATCCATCACATGGATGTAATCGCGGACACCGGTCCCGTCCGGAGTTTCGTAGTCGTTGCCAAATATCCTTACATAAGGCCTCAACCCCGCCGCCACCTGGCTGACATAGGGAACCAGGTTGGACGGCACGCCCAGCGGTGCCTCCCCGAGCAGTCCGCTGCTGTGGGCGCCCGCCGGATTGAAGTAGCGAAGCACGCCAGCGCGCCATCCGCCCACGTGCCCTGACGCCTGATCCGGTGCAGCCACAAGTGAACGGATAATCTGCTCGCCGATTAGCTTCGTATGTCCGTAAGGGCTCTGCGGCACGCAGCTAGCCTGTTCTGTTATAGGCATGCGCTCCGGCATTCCGTAAACGGCTGCGCTGGAGGAATAGATCAGGTTGCGGCAGCCCGCTGACTGCATCGCGCCGAGCAGCGCGGTAACTCCGCCGACGTTGCTGCTGTAGTAGGTCAAGGGATCCACCACCGAGTCCCCCACTGATTTAAGCGCGGCGAAATGCACGACAGCCTGCACCCCGTGGCGCGCAATGATCGAAGCCACCAACGGCTGATCCGCAACATCGCCCTCGTAGAAGGTGACCGGGCTCCCTGTAATGAGCTGCAAGCGACGCACGACATCCGGGTCGCTGTTGGAGAGGTTATCCAGAATCACGGGATCATAGCCGGCGCTTTTCAGAGCCACGTAGCAATGGCTTCCGATGTAGCCGCATCCACCGGTGAGCAGGCAAACCGTCATGGGCGCAAACCGTCGCGCACTACGTGTCCCTGATGTCCCTGCACACCGCGTTGAGGCCCGATACGACGCGGCAGGAACCATTCGCATAGCCGGCTGTTGAGCGACCAGATCAACGAGTCAGGGCGCAAGCTTGCCCCATAGACGGCAACCAATATGAAGAACGGTATCGCTTGCATGCGCCAGCGGAACAGTGCGCCCATGTTGGTGGTGGCCGAACTGTAGATGGCCATGACCGTCACCCCAACCAATAGGACCGGCAACGCGATGTGCCTGCGGCGTACCAGCGTGGCCCACATGCCGCGCACCAGTACCGGCATTGCGGCCAGAAATACCAGCATTTCAGGCAGTGCAGAAAGCTGCCGCAGGTTCTCTACGTCAAAAATATTGATCGAGAAGAAGAAGTAGTAAAGCCCGAGCCCGACATTAGAGATGTCGGCGAACAAGCTTTGACCCCAGGCCTCCGCCTCAATCGCACCGGATCCACGCGAAAGGCGCTCCCGGGTCAGGTTTATGTAGTCCAGGTCGTAGTAGCTCCGCGCCACCTCGTGATCGAGACCCAGGAATCCTATACCCCAGAATGCCATCAGCGCGCCCGCCATCGCCACCGCGATCATTCCGTACCACAGTGCCGCGCTGCGGCTTACGCGGTCCCATGGCCCCAGCGACAGCAGCCCGACGAAGGTCAGTGCGTAGACCATATACATGCGTATGGTCATGTAGATCAGCAACGCTGCGGCAATTGCCAGCATCGCCGGTGCTATTGGTCGGTTCGCCCGGAGGCTTACCAACCCCCAGACAAACAGGCTGACGGCCAGCAAACCCACGGCATCCTTGGTGGCCAGGCTGGTGAAATGAACAAACGACGGAAACAACGTCACCATCAACGCCGCACCGGCCCCAATCCGCCAATCCTTGTAAGCCAGAAGACCTGTTCGCGTGATGAAAGTGGCGGCAAGCGCCGCAAACGCGACGTTCACCGACTGCACAAACCAGATTTTCTGCGGGCCGAGCCAGTACAGCACGCCCACGAACTCATACCAACCGTTGTCGATCCAGCGCAACCAGTCTATCTGTCCAAGGCTGTAGCGAACGGCAATCTGCTGACCCAGTTCGTGATACTTGATTGAGTCGCGGCTGATGCCATCGTCCAGCGCACCGGAAATATTGAGAATGATGACCGCGACGCCATGCACCAAGACCGTCAACCAGAAAATGCGGCTGAGCAGCGC
>JBFJKG010000492.1:0-2089 GCA_041635075.1 Solimonas sp. | reverse complement strand
TGCCCGCAACGGCAAGGAAGTGACGGTCGTAGTCGAGTTGCGCGCGCGCTTTGATGAAGCCAACAACATCGATCTTGCCGAGCAACTGCAGGAAGTTGGCGCACACGTGGTCTACGGCGTGGTTGGGTACAAGACCCACGCTAAGATGTGCCTGGTGGTGCGCCGCGAGGGCGGTGCGCCCGGCGCGTCGACGCTGCGGCATTACGCGCATTTGGGCACCGGCAACTACCATCCGCGTACCGCACGTCTGTATACCGACTACGGCCTGTTTACCGCAGACCCGCAGATCTGCAAGGACGTGCACGCGGTGTTCCTGCAGCTGACCAGCATGGGCAAGGTCACCAAGCTGCATCGGCTGTTGCAGTCCCCCTTCACGCTGGCCAAACAGCTGCAGGCAAAGATTGCCCGCGAGATCGAGCACGCGCAGAACGGCCGGCCGGCGCAGATCATTGCCAAGATGAACGCCTTGGTAGAGCCGGAGTCGATCCAGGCGCTGTATCGCGCGTCTGCTGCCGGCGTACAGATTGATCTGATCGTGCGCGGCATGTGTTCGCTGCGCCCCGGGGTCAAGGGGCTGTCGGAGAATATCCGCGTGCGCTCGGTGATTGGCCGCTTTCTTGAGCACCATCGCGCCTACTACTTTGCCAACGGCGGCGATCCCGAGCTGTATCTCTCAAGCGCTGACTGGATGGAGCGCAACTTGTTCCGGCGTGTCGAGATCGCGTTCCCGATACTCGACAAGAAGCTGCGCGAACGCATTGTCGATCAGCTCAATGCCTATCTCGAAGATACCGCCCAGAGTTGGATGCTGCACGCGGACGGTTACTTCCATCGGCCCAGCCCCATCGAAGGCAAGCCGGTACAGCTGCGCCTCATGGAGGACGGCTAGCTGGCGATGCGCAGGCTGGATTGAGCGGCGGCCAGGTAGTCAATCTCCCGGTCGAGATCGGCCTGGGTCAGCGGATGTTCGCGCAGCCACTTCTTGTTGGTGAAACGCAGCTCAACGCCGCGGCGGTTGGCCATAAATCGGACCGGCGGGTGCAGCTTGGGTGCCCGCGAGCGGTGCAGCAGATAAGCCAGACGCAAGACGATGGCCATGCGCTTGATCGGCTCGCTCCACACTGCCGGCAGGTCGTCCAGCGCGGCCGTCGCAAACTTGCCTCGATGCAGGCGCACCAGGGCCGCGAGCAGACGCTGATCGGTTAGCGAGAATCCCTGCAGGTCGCTATTCCTGAGGATGTACTCACTATGCTTGTGATAGCCGTTATGGGTGATGACCAGTCCGACTTCATGCAGCTGTGCGGCCCACCCGACGAGCTGGCGCGCAAACTTGTGATCCGGCAGCCAGTTCTTCGGTGCCTGATCCAGTAGCTTGTGGGCAGTGCGTTGAATGCTCTGAGCTTGATCCGGGTCAACACCGTAGCGCTTGGCCATGGCCAGGACGGAATCGTCACGTACATCCTGATTCGCGAGGCGACCCAGCAGGTCGTAAACCACGCCTTCGCGCAAGGCGCGCTCGGAGGTTTCCATACGCTTGAGCGCCAGGGAATCAAATACCCCGGCGAGCACAGCCAGCCCACCGACGAAGACGGGGCGGCGGTCTTCCCGCAATGCCTCGAAGTCGATTTCATTGACGTGGCTGCGTGACAGCACCAGCTCGATCAGTTCCTCCAGCGCATCACGCGTGATGTCGCCGTCCGTCCAGTTCTGCGACATCGCCACTCGCCATATGCCGCGGATCGTTCCGGAGGAACCGATCGCGAGATCCCAGCCCGCACGCCGGTAGCGACGCTCCAGGAACTCCAGCTCGACACGTGCCGCCAGGCGCGCGCGCTTGAAGCGCGCAGCGGTGATCTCCCCATCATCAAAGAAGCGCTGGGTGTGGACCACGCACCCCAGCGACACAGACTCCATCAGGCGCGGCTTGGCCCCACGGCCTATGATCAGCTCAGTGCTGCCGCCGCCGATATCGACCACCAGGCGCCGCGGCTTCTGCCGGCCCATGCCGTGCGTGACCCCGCCGTAGACCAGGCGCGCCTCTTCAAGCCCGGCAATGATCTCGATCGAATGACCGAGCGCGGCCTCCGCT
>JBFJKG010000491.1:0-2102 GCA_041635075.1 Solimonas sp. | reverse complement strand
TTTAGCGATGCCAGGCCGGCAAGCGCCTGAGCCGGCTGGATCATCGGATAGTTGCTGCCAAACAGCACCTTGTGGCGCCCGTGCCCGCGCAGGTAGTCAACCAGTGCTGGCGGATAGCGCTTGACGGTGTAGGCAGAGGTATCGATGTATACGTTGCGATGCTTGGTGGCTACCGCAATGGCTTCGTCGGTCCAGGGGTAGCCGAGGTGGCCGCCAACGATCACCAGCTCGGGGAAATCGATGGCGACCTGATCCAGGTAGATTGGGCGGCCGACCTCGGAGGGCATCAGCGGACCGGTATGGCCGATCTGCGTGCAGAACGGCACGCTCATCTCGCAGCAGGCGGTATAGACCGGGTAGAAGCGGCGGTCGGTGGGCGGTACTTCCCAGAGCCAGGGGAGCACTCGAATCGCCTTGAAGCCCAGTTCCTCGATGCAGCGGCGTACCTCACGCACGGCGGCCATCGGCTTCGAGATGTCTACTGATCCCACGCCGATCAGGCGATCCGGTGCCTGTGCGACAAAGCCGGCGACTTCGTCATTGGAGATCATCGCGCGCTGCGGGGCATACCAGGCGCTGATCAGGCTGCGCGAGATGCCGGCCTGATCCATGGCCGCGATGGTCGCCGCTACCGGAAGCTCCTGGGTCGGCGCTGAGGTCTTGCCCCAGCGCAACAGTGAGTCAAACATCGGATCCTGCATTTGGCGCAGCGTGGGATGCTGAGCCCAGGCGTCGATGATCAGCGGCGTGCTCATGTCGGCTTCAGTACCCGCGCAAAGAACTCGGCCTGGTCCGCGGAAACCTGAGCAAACGCCGGCGGTACGTAGATATCGAAATGGCCGACCGGATAGCGTTTGACTTCCACCTTGGGGCCGCCGCGACGGGCGCCGTCCTCCATAGCCGACGGCGGAACGACGACATCGGCGGTGGCGATGCAGAACAGCGCCGGGCACGGCAGGCGCGGGGTCATCGTGTTGGGTCGGTAAAGCGCGAGGGTCAAGGCCCAGCTGGTGCTGATTTCGTTCTGCCAGTCGGGCGGCGTAATCGCCAGGTAGCCTGGCTCGGAATCCGGTGTAGTCAGCGCTGCGCTACTGCCCGGGGCGCCGACAACTGGCACGGTGACGCGTGACAGGCCCAGAGCGCCGCGCACGGCGTCGGCGAGTCCGTATGCGCTGAGTCGCAGGGCGTGGCCGATGCCGCATTGCTTGATCAGGTTGAACAGCGAAGCGAGCCCATCCATCATCGCGCCTTGGGCGCTGACCGCCGCGATGCGGCCGTCGGCCACGGCTGCCGCCACCGCATGTGCCCCGGAGAATGAGCTGCCCCAGGTGGCAACGCGATCCGGGTCCACCCCGGGTAGCTGGCGGGCATGGGTGATCGCCGCCGCCCAGTCCTGCAACTGCATGCTCACATTCACGACCTGGCGGGGGCGACCACCGCTTTCGCCGAAGCCGCGGTAGTCGAAGCACAGCACCTGCAGGCCCGCGGCTGCAAAGCCTTCTGCAAAAGGCGCAAGGCCCGCGGCGCGTGTGCCGCCCAGGCCATGAGCCATGACCACGCAGGGGGTGCCGGCGCTGTTGCTCAGACTCGCATTCTGGGCCGGGTACCAGGCGGCCTTCAGCGGCACACCGCGGCTGTTGAACTCGATGACTTCCATGTGGTCCGACGTCCGTTCCGGGTTTTGGGCAGTGTACCGATTCTTCGGCTCTGTTCGATTCGGGACGTCATCGTCGATGCGGGTATCGGATTTCACATCTTGTCGGGAGCTGCCAATGCTGCTGCGCATTCTGGGTTGTGTGGGGGTCTTATCAATGGCCGCGTGCGCGGTGGCGCCACAGCATGCGGCGCTGTCCGGCGAGGTGGTGATCGCGCGCTATGCGTTTGATGTTGACGGCATGGAGAGCGAATTTCCGCAGCCGGCAGGTGGCTTGATTCCCGATGTGATCGAGGGGGTCCGCACCGGTCGTGAAATCGGCGAGGCGCTGGCGACGCTGAAGAACCCCGAGGGTAGCGTTTACAAGCAGACCGCAGATGCAGCGCTGCGCGAGATCCAGCAGACGCTGGAGCAGCGCACCCAGTTGCGTCTGGCCCCGACGGATCGT
>JBFJKG010000490.1:0-2120 GCA_041635075.1 Solimonas sp. | reverse complement strand
CGTCGCCGAGGAGTTGCACTTCACCCGCGCGGCACGCCGCCTGGGGATCAATCAGCCGCCGCTGTCACAACAGATTCAGCAACTCGAGCGCGAGCTCGGTGCGCCCTTGTTTCAGCGCGCCGCGCGCGCCGTAACCCTGACTGAGGCAGGTCAAGCCCTGCTGGGGGACGCACGCCGCATCCTGCGCGAGGTTGATCAGGCCGGCGAACGCGTCCGGCGCGTAGCCCGCGGCGAACAAGGTCGTCTGCGTCTGGGCATGATCAATTCGGCGCCGTTTCATCCGATGATACCGAGCGTCATCCGCGAGTTCCGGCGCCGATATCCGGCGGTTGCGTTGTCCCTGGAGGAGGACGCGACGCCGGAACTGGCCGCCGCTGTCCGCGGCGATGCGGTCGATGCGGCGTTTGTGCGCCCACTGCTGGAAGACAGCGCCGGCCTGCGCGTGGAAACGGTACTGGAGGAAGATCTGGTCATCGCGCTGCCGGCCGGTCATGCACTGACACAACGCACCACGATTGCGTTGCTGGCGCTTTCGCTGGAGCCGTTTGTGCTGTTCTCGCGCAGCGTGGGTGCGGGACTGCATGAGGAGATCATGCGCGCCTGCGGCGTTGCCGGCTTCGCGCCGCGGGTGGTGCAGGAGGCCTCCCAAGTCACATCGATCGTCAATCTGGTGGCTTCGGGGCTCGGCGTCACGATCGTTCCGGCGTCGATGCAGCAGATGCACACCGAAGGCGTCGCATTTCGTGCGATCCGCAAGCCGGTGCCGAAGGCCCGGCTCAATCTGATCTATCGCCAGCACGACACCGAGATGCCGCATATTCGAAATCTTCTGCTGCTGACGCAGGAGCTGGCGCGGCATACACGCCGACCTCGCGCATAATCGCTCCTACTGCAGCCGATACCCAGGGGACTTGCATGGCAGTTCGTCCGACGGTCGTGAGCGAAGTCGATGCGGCGGTCGACCAGATCATTGCGCGCGTGGGCAAGCACATCGTTATCGGCTTGCCGCTGGGCCTGGGCAAGCCGGTCGAGCTTGCCAATGCGCTCTATGCCCGCGCCCAGGCCGATCCCACGCTGCACCTGAGAATCCTGACCGCGCTGTCGCTTGAGAAGCCCAGCGCGAGCAACCGCCTGGAAGCCGCGTTCCTGCAGCCGTTTGTTGATCGCGTGTTTGCAGGTGTGCCTGAGTTGGACTACATGCAGGCGCTGCGGGACGGCAGCCTGCCGCCCAATGTCGAGATCAGTGAGTTCTTCTTCAAGCCGGGCAGTCTGCTTAGCAACGCGCACGCGCAGCAGCATTACGTCAGCAGCAACTATTCCCATGCCGCACGCGATGTGTTCAATCAAGGTTGCAACGTGGTGGCGCAGCTCGTTGCCAAGCGCGAAACCGCCGAAGGCACGCGCTACTCGCTGTCCTGCAATCCGGACACCGGTCCGGAGCTGATTGAGCGGCTCAAGGCCAGTGGTCGCACCTTTGCAGTGGTGGGCCTGGTCAATCAGAACCTGCCATACATGGCGCACGACGCCGAGGTGGAGCCCGAGCTTTTCGACTGCGTGGTTGATCACGCGCGGTACTCCAGCGCGCTGTTCTCTACACCCAAGCTACCGGTTTCCGCGCCCGACTACGCAATCGGGCTACAGGCCGGTGCGCTGATTCGCGATGGCGGAACGCTGCAGGTAGGTATTGGCGCACTGGGAGATGCGGTGATCCATGCCATACGCCTGCGTCACTCGCGCAACGCCGAGTATCTCGACGCGCTCGGCGCATTGGGCATGGACGCAGCAACCAGAGCGCTGGTTGAAGATTGCGGCGGCACGGCTGCGTTCACGGCTGGTCTCTACGGCGCCACCGAGATGTTTGTCGACGGACTGCTGCACCTGCTGAAGGACGGCATTCTCAAGCGGCGCGTCTACGACTTCTGGGCACTGCAGCAACTGATTAACGAAGGGCGCTGCGATCCTCAGCACGTCACGCCAGCGGTACTGGAGGATCTCCAGACGCTGGGCGTACGTGTGGTTCGCACCCAGGACTTCGAGATCCTGAGGCATCACGGCTTCTTCAATGAGGGCACGCGCTACGACCAAGGCTACCTGATCGCTCCTGACGGTACGCGCGTGAT
>JBFJKG010000489.1:0-2124 GCA_041635075.1 Solimonas sp. | reverse complement strand
GATGGACCTGTCCACCGGCAAGAACATTCACGAAACCCGCGAATGGATCCTGCGCAACTCACCGGTGCCGATCGGCACGGTGCCGATCTATCAGGCGCTGGAGAAGGTCAATGGCAAGGCCGAGGACCTGACCTGGGAGATTTTCCGCGACACCCTGATCGAGCAGGCGGAGCAGGGCGTGGATTACTTCACGATCCATGCCGGCGTTCTGCTGCGCTATGTGCCGTGGACCGCGGAACGCGTCACCGGCATTGTCTCGCGCGGCGGCTCGATCATGGCCAAGTGGTGTCTCGCGCACCATCAGGAGAATTTCCTCTACACGCACTTCGAGGACATCTGCGCGATCATGAAGGCCTACGATGTCAGCTTCTCGCTGGGCGACGGCCTGCGTCCGGGGTGCATCGCCGACGCCAATGACGACGCCCAGTTCGGCGAGCTGCATACCCTCGGCGAGCTGACACAGGTTGCCTGGAAGCATGACGTGCAGGTGATGATCGAAGGCCCCGGCCATGTGCCGATGCAGCTGATCAAGGAAAACATGGACGCGCAACTCAAGCACTGCTTCGAGGCGCCGTTCTACACCTTGGGGCCGCTGACCACCGATATCGCCCCCGGCTACGATCACATCACCAGCGGCATCGGTGCTGCGCAGATCGGCTGGTACGGCTGCGCGATGCTCTGCTACGTCACGCCCAAGGAACACCTCGGGCTGCCGGACAAGGACGATGTGCGTGAGGGCATCATCACCTACAAGATCGCGGCGCATGCCGCGGATCTGGCCAAGGGCCATCCAGGCGCGCAGGTGCGTGACAACGCGCTGTCCAAGGCTCGGTTCGAGTTCCGCTGGGAAGACCAGTTCAATCTTGGACTGGACCCGGAGAAGGCCAAGGAATTCCACGACGAGACGTTGCCTCAGGAAGGAGCCAAGCTCGCGCACTTCTGCAGCATGTGCGGTCCGCACTTCTGCTCAATGAAGATCACCCAGGACGTGCGTGACTACGCCGCCAAGATTGGCACTGACGAGCAAGCGGCGCTGTCCAAGGGCATGGCCGAGAAATCCGCCGAGTTCAAGCGCAGCGGTGCCGAGGTTTACCAGAAGCGCTGACGCCGCCGGACACGATCAAGCTCGCGCGTTGCCCGGCGGGGCGCGCGTACCGTTCGTCGCCTGTAACAAAATAAGTCCACTCAAGGTCGGGCAACACTGCTAACGTCGCGCGCTTCATAAAACGTTCATGTCAGGGACATACGCGCGCAATGAATCTGTGTTGGTCCGCCGGCAGTGCCTGCGTAAACGGCCTGCAGTTGCAGTGGGAACAGGCGGGTCCGCAGCACGGTGAGCCCTTATTGCTGATCATGGGGCTGGGCGGACAGCTGATTCACTGGCCGGACGCGCTGTGCAGGCGCCTCGTGGAGCAGGGGTTCCGGGTCATCCGGTTCGATAACCGCGATGCCGGTCTCTCCGCCGACGGCGACCGTGGCTTGCCCACGCGCATTCCACAGGATTGGTTGCGCAGCCGCTTTGGCTTGCCGACAACGGCCAACTACACGCTGCACGACATGGCGGCTGATGCCGGCGCGCTGCTGGATGCGCTCGGCATCAACAAGGCCCATGTGGTCGGCGTCTCGATGGGCGGCATGATCAGTCAGATTCTGGCAGCCACCGAGCCGCGGCGCGTGCGCAGCCTGACGTCGATCATGTCCACCACCAATCATCCGCGTCTGCCGCAGGCGCGGTTGGACGTGCTGTGGAGCATGTCGGGCATCGGCCCGCGACCCAAGACGCGGGAAGAGGTGATCCGCCATTCCACCGCGATGCTGCGCCGGGTCGGCAGCCCGGCGTATCCCACGCCGACTGAAGTGCGTCAGCAGTTGGTGGGTCGCGCTTATGATCGGGCCTTTCGGCCACGAGGTCTGGCGCGGCAGACGCACGCCATATTGGCTACGGGTAGCTTTGAGGCCCTGCTGCCGCAGATCACGGCGCCCACTCAGGTCATACATGGTCTCGCGGACCCGCTGTTGCGCCCGGCCTGTGGTCGCCGCAGCGCGCGCCTGATTCGTCATGCCAAGCTGGAGCTGATTCCGGGCATGGGCCATGACTTCGCGCCGGCGCTGATGCCACGCTGG
>JBFJKG010000488.1:0-2126 GCA_041635075.1 Solimonas sp. | reverse complement strand
TTCTGCCTGGTGCGAACCTCTCAGGAAGCGCGCAAGCAGGAGGGCATCTCCTTCCTGCTGATTGACATGAAGACGCCGGGCATCGAGGTGCGGCCGATCATCATGCTCGATGGTGAGCATGAGGTGAACGAGGTCTGGTTCGACAACGTCGAGGTGCCGGTGCAGAACCTGGTTGGGGAGGAGAACAAGGGCTGGACCTACGCCAAGTTCCTGCTCGGCCACGAGCGTACCGGCATTGCCGAAGTGGGCCGCTCCAAGCGTCGCCTCAAGCGCCTCAAGGAAATTGCTGGCATGCAGAAAGCTGCAGACGGGCGCTCGCTGCTGGAAGATTCGCGCTTCCGCGACCGTATCGCCCAGGTGGAAATCGAGCTGATGGCGCTGGAGATCACCAACCTGCGCGTGATCGCCGCCGAGATGGAAAAGCGCGCGCCGGGGCCGGAGGCCTCGTTGCTCAAGATACGCGGCTCCGAAATCCAGCAGACGATGACCGAGCTGCTGATGCAGGCGCTGGGTCACGATGCGCTGCCATTTCAGGAGCCTGCCCTGGATGCCGACTACTCCGGGCCGCTGGCCGGCCCGGCGTACGCGCCACCGCTGTCGGGGCAGTACTTCAACATGCGCAAGACCACGATCTACGGTGGATCCAACGAGATCCAGAAAAACATCATCTCCAAGATGATTCTTGGCTTCTGAAGGCGAGCACTCATGGACTTCAATTTCAGCGACGAACAGAACCAGTTCCGCGACAGCCTCGACCGCTACCTGCGTCAGGGTTACAGTTTCGATCAGCGGCGCTCCAGCGTCAGCGCACCTTTGGGCTACAGCCCAGAGGTCTGGAAGCAGCTCGCAGAGATCGGCGCGCTCGCCATCACCCTGCCAACCGCACATGATGGGTTTGGCGGGGGCGCATTCGACACCCTGCTGGTGATGGAAGCGCTTGGCCGCGCCAATGTGGTTGAGCCGTATCTGGCCACCGTCGTGTTGGGCGCCGGGCTGCTGGCGGAAGCTGGTAGCGATGCGCAGCAGGCGGCGCTGTTGCCGGCGGTGGCCGCTGGCGAATGCCGGCTGGCGCTGGCCCATCACGAGCCTGGCAGCCGCTACGAACTGGCGAACGTTGGGACCACCGCCCGCGCCGACGGCGACGGCTATGTGCTGGATGGCCGCAAGGCCGTGGTCATCCACGGCGACACCGCGGATCACATTCTGGTCTCGGCGCGCACCCGTGGGCAGGCGCGCGACGTCGACGGCGTGACGCTCTTCATTGTCGATGCCAAGGCGCCCGGCGTGAGTCGCTTCGGCTATCCCACACAGGACGGCCAGCGCGCCGCCACCGTGACGCTGGACGGCGTGCGCGTGGGAGTGGATGCACGGCTGGGCTCCGAACACGCGGCGCTGCCGCTGATCGAACGCGCACTGGATCGCGGTATCGCCGCACTGTGTGCCGAAGCGGTCGGCAACATGGCGGCGTTGATCGAGGCTACCGTCGGCTACCTGAAAACGCGCAAACAGTTCGGCGTGCCCATCGGCAGCTTCCAGGCCCTGCAGCACCGTGCGGTGGACATGTATCTGCACGCTGAGCAGGCACGCTCCATGGCCTATCTCGCGGCCGCCCGGCTGGAGGACGATCAGGCCAGCCGCCGCAGCGCGGTTTCCGCCGCCAAGGTGCTGGTCGGGCAATCGGCGCGCTTTGTCGGCCAGCAGGCGATCCAGCTGCACGGCGGCATCGGCGTCACCGATGAGTTGCCGGTCAGCCACTACTTCAAGCGCCTGACGATGATCGGTCTGTTATTTGGAGATGCCGACCATCATCTCCAGCTGTTCGGCGATCAGTACCTGCAAGCACAGGCCGCTTAGACCTCAGGCGGCGTCGTGCAGAATGATGCCGAGCGTGTAGCGCTCGCCGCGGCGAATCTCGCTGACACCGTGGCGTAGCTGCACACGCGAATCACCGCGCGTGCCGGTAACCGGGCGCTGGCGCACGGCAATCACTGCAGCGTCGCCCTGCTGCAGGGACACGACCCGGGGGCGTGATTGGCGCCTGGGTCGTTGTTCCACCAGCACCAGTTCGCCCCCGTCAAAATCCTGGCCCGGCGCGCTGAGTTGCACGATCAGCTGCAGCGGAAACG
>JBFJKG010000487.1:0-2129 GCA_041635075.1 Solimonas sp. | reverse complement strand
TTTGACACGCGGACCTACTTTGCGGTCAGCAAGCCGGTGGCTGCGGAAGCGCTGCAGCGTCTGCGCCAAGGCAAGATCAAGGGCAAGAACTTCCGCGTGCGCCCGATCGAATAGGCGCGGCGCAGCGCTGACTACTGGGCCGGTATGTGGCTGGTGGTCACGTCAGCAATGACGCGCCCGCTGTCGCCGGTGACCGTGGTGCGGATCACGCTCAGGCGCTTGCCCTGCTTCACGAAGACGGACGTGGCGGTGAAGTATCCGTCCTTCTGGTTGCCGAGCAGGTTGGCGCTGAGGTTGATGGCCAACGGAAATCCGGACTGACCCGGCTGTACCTCCGGTCCGCCAAAGGCCAGCACCGTGGCGCAGACATCGGCAAACCACAGCGTGGCGCCGGCATGGGCCGTGCCGTACGGGTTGAGGATGCCGGGCTGTACCGGCATGCGGCCTACGACCTTGTCGGCAGCGTGCTCAACAATTTCGAACTCGATGTTTCCTGAAACTTGCATGCAACGCTCCGTAAGGGGTTAGTCGGGGCCTGGACCGAGCTTCGCACCGCGTTCGGCGAGCAGCGCACGCAGCACGGAGCGGTGGCAACGCGCCTCTTCGGCGCAGTAGCAGCCCAGAGAAAAATTGGTCTGCCGCGACAGCGCAGCCAGCAGATCGAGCAGTCGCGCATTGTCAGGCCTGGCCATCTCTGCACGGAACTTCCGTACGAATTCTGCCCAGTGCTTGGCATCGTCGGCGGCCTGCGCCCGTTTCACCAGGGCGTCGCTGGGCGCCAGTTGCGGCAACCACTGGTCGTAGTAGTCGAGGCGGGCGTGGTCGGCTTTGGCGACGCCACGTGGCGGGCGCCGTACCGTGCCCAGGCGCAGGCCTTCGTCAGGCTGACGCGGACTGCCGAGTCTTATGATCTGGAGCGTCATGGGTGGCGGGGGGGCTGCGGATGGCGGGTTTGGCAGGGCAGGAACATACACGCCCTACCGGCGCACTAGAGAAGATCCATCAGTACAGCGATTGTGCTTCCTCGGGGGTGACGTTCAAGCCCATGATTTTATTGAATTCACCGCACAGACGCTGATAGGTGCGGATTTCGGCCAATGCCGTAGAGACAGTAGAGGGCGCAGAATCACCGCGTCTAAGGATCAAACCCACAGGAACCCCCTCATGCCGGCCTACAAAGCCCCGCTGCGCGATATGCGCTTTTTGATCAACGAAGTGTTTGACTACAGCAGCCACTACGCAAGCCTGTCCAACGGCAAGGATGCTGATCCCGACACCGTGAACGCGATCCTCGAGGAATGCGCCAAGCTCTGCGAAGACGTGCTGTCACCGCTCAATCTTTCGGGCGATCAGGAAGGATGCCACCTGGAGAATGGCGAGGTCCGCACGCCCAAGGGCTACAAGGAGGCTTACGCCGAGTTTGTCGCCGGTGGCTGGCAGGGGCTGTCGCACCCGCAGGAGTTCGGTGGCCAGGGCCTGCCGATGTCGATGGGCGTATTCAAGTCGGAAATGATGGGCTCGGCCAACTGGTCGTTCACGATGTATCCGGGGCTGTCGCTGGGCGCCATGAACACGATCATGCAGTACGCCAGCGACGAGCAGAAGGCCTTGTACATGCCGCCGATGGTCGAGGGTCGCTGGACCGGCACGATGTGCCTGACCGAGCCGCAGTGCGGCACCGACCTGGGCCAGGTGAAGACCAAGGCCGAGCCGCAGGCGGACGGCACGCACAAGCTCACCGGCAGCAAGATCTTCATTTCCGCGGGTGAGCATGACCTCACCGAGAACATCATCCACATCGTGCTGGCGCGCCTGCCGGACGCACCCCCGGGTACGCGTGGCATCTCGCTGTTCATCGTGCCGAAGATGCTGGTCAATGCCGACGGTTCGCTCGGTGCGCGCAATCCGGTTGTCTGCGCGTCGATCGAGCACAAGATGGGCATACACGCCAACGCCACCGCTGCGCTGAACTTCGAAGGTGCCACCGGCTACATGATCGGTGAACCCAATCGCGGCCTGGAGGCGATGTTCACCTTCATGAACACGGCGCGCATCGGTACGGCCCTGCAAGGCGTCTGCCACGCGGAGTTGTCGTTCCAGGGCGCGCTGCGCTACGCCAAGGATCGTCG
>JBFJKG010000486.1:0-2133 GCA_041635075.1 Solimonas sp. | reverse complement strand
TTCGGTTGAACAGCTCGCGGTGTTCAATCATCACCCAGTGGCCGCAATTGGGCACCAGCACCATGCGGCCGTTCTTCAGGCCCTTGGCCAGCCGCATGATGCCGCTGTCCGGCATCATGTTTTCATTCAGGCCCCACAACGTCAGCGCCGGACAGTGAATCTCGCCCAGCCGTTCGGTCATGTTGGGGACCTTCATGGTCTTCATGACCTGCGGGTTCTGCAGCTTCATCAGTTCGAAGCGCTCGTGCACCAGCGCATCGTCCACGCAGTCCGGGTTGACGACGAAGGCCTTGCGGAAGAAATCCTTCATCCGCGCTTCGGTGATCGGTTCGGTGGCGCCGAACAACTGGAACATCATCGCCATGCCCGGCATCGCCAGGTAGTCGGGCAGGTCGTTGAGTCCGCCCGGCGCCATCAGTACCAGCCGCTCGACATTCAGTGGGTGTTCCAGCGCGAAGCCCAGCGCCACAGCGCCGCCGAGCGAGTTGCCGACCAGCGTGTAGCGGGTGACGCCGATCGCATCCAGCGTCTGCTTCACGCATTCGATGAAGAACGACAGCGGATACTCGACGTTGTTCGGCTTGTCCGAGTAGCCGAAGCCGATGAGGTCGGGAACGATGACACGGTAGCCCGCCTCCACCAGAGCCGGGGCGTTGTGCTTGAAGTTGGAGTGGCCGCAGGCGCCGTTGCCGGAGCCATGCAGGAACACCACCACCGGGCCCTGACCCTGGTCGTGATAGTGGATCCGATAGCCGTTGGCCAGCTTCGCGTACTTTCCTTCCGGGACGGGCGTGTTCGACATGGGCAGTGCGTGGCCTGAAGGGTGACAAAACGCAGGCGCAGAACGGCCCGCAACGATGGCGCGAATGGTCCCGCAGCGCAGCCTGCTACTGCTTCATCCTTTTGGACTACGGGATGCACGGGGGCATCGCCTACGATGTTGGCAACAAAGGAGAAAGTTGTGGGCGTAGCGGTGAGCGAGGGAAACAACAGACCAGTGGTGCTGGTTACCGGCGGGGCCAAGGGCATCGGGCGCGGTATCACGGTGGCCTTCCTTGAGAGCGGCGCCACCGTCGTCATTTGCGGCCGCGAAGCGCCGGCGCAGCCGGTGACGGCCGCGGGCAACAGCGCACAGTTCATTGCCTGTGATGTGCGCGATGCCGCTGCCGTGGACGCCCTGTTCGAGCAGGTGGCCAAGCAGTACGGACGGCTGGATGTGCTGGTCAACAACGCCGGCGGCGCGCCGTTTGCGCTGGCGGACAAGGCCTCGCCCCGCTTCCACGAGAAGATATTTGCGTTGAATCTGCTGGCCCCGTTTCATCTGGCGCAGAAGGCGAACGCCCTGATGCAGGCGCAGGCTGGCGGCGGCGTGATTCAGTTCATTGCCAGTGTCAGCGCCTTGCGGCCTTCGCCCGGCACCGCGGCCTATGGCGCAGCCAAGGCGGCGATCCTGAGTCTGGTGCAGTCGCTGGCGGTAGAGTGGGCGCCGAAGGTGCGGCTGGTCGCGGTCAGCCCGGGCCCGGTGCGTACCGAACTGAGCGAACTGCATTACGGTGACGAGGCGGGCATTGCGGCCGTGGCCAAGACCATTCCGCTGGGGCGTTTGGCTGAACCTGCGGATATCGGCGCGACCTGCGTCTGGTTGGCGTCCCCCGCAGCCGCGTATGTGACCGGCACTCATCTCGTGCTGCATGGCGGCGGCGAGCGGCCGGCGTTTCTGGATGCGGCCACGGCCAACCGGGACTGAATTCAATGAAAGTACTGCTCAAGCTGATTGCCGGCCTGCTGCTGGTCTTGCTGCTGGTTGCCGGGGGTCTGGTTGCAGCGAGCTGGGCGCCGGATCGGAGTGTGGACGCGCTGTCCGCGCGCTGGGCGCCGCCACCCTCGCAGTTCGTTGAGGTCGCCGGCATGCGGGTGCATCTGCGTGATGAGGGGCCGCGCAACGATCCTGTGCCGCTGGTGCTGCTGCACGGCACTTCGGCGTCCTTGCATACCTGGGATGGTTGGGTGGACGGCCTGAAGAACGAGCGCCGCGTGATCCGTTTTGATCTGCCGGGCTTCGGACTGACCGGGCCCACACCCGATGGCGACTACCACATGGGGCGCTATATCGAGCTGCTGATTGCCGTGCTC
>JBFJKG010000485.1:0-2141 GCA_041635075.1 Solimonas sp. | reverse complement strand
GCGTTGCGCATGCACTATGTTGATGAGGGCCCGCGTGAGGGCGCGCCGGTGCTGATGTTGCATGGCGAGCCGACGTGGTCTTACCTCTACCGCAAGATGATTCCGGTGTTTGCTCAGGCTGGCTATCGCGCCATCGCGCCGGACCTGATTGGTTTTGGACGCTCGGACAAGCCCACGGCCATCGCCGACTACAGCTACAAAAGCCACATGGATTGGCTGCTCGCTTTTGTAGAGGCCTTGGATCTGCGAGACATCACGCTGGTCTGTCAGGACTGGGGTTCGATCCTGGGGTTGCGGCTCGCGGCCGAGCACCCCGAACGTTTCGCGCGGATCACGGTGGGCAACGGCATCCTTCCGATTGCGGCCAAGGATCAGCCCGTGCCGTTGCCGTTCTATCTGTGGCGCGCGTTCGCCCGTTACAGCCCGTGGTTCTCTGCAGGCGGCATCGTCCAGGCGGCCACCGTAAGCAAGTTGCCACCGGACGTGGTTGCGGCCTACAACGCGCCGTTTCCGGAAGAACGCTATATGGCCGGTGCCCGTGCCTTTCCGCGCTTGGTGCCGACGCACGCGGGAGACCCGGCGATACCGGCGAACCGTGCCGCATGGAAAAAACTGGGTGGATGGCAGAAGCCGGTGCTGACGGTCTTCGGTGAGCGTGATCCGCTGCTCGGGAAAGCCGATGCCTTTCTGCACGCGCAGATTCCCGGTACGCGCGGTCAACCGCATGCCCGGCTGCATGCTGGGCATTTCATACAAGAAGATCAAGGCCAGGAATGGGCGCGCCGCGCAGTGGAGTGGATGCAGGCGTGAGTGCCGGTGCCAACACCGTGGCCATTGGCATCATGGCCAAGGCCGCCGTCAGCGGCTACGCCAAGACGCGGATGATTCCGCTGCTGGGCGCAGACGGTGCGGCGCAACTGCAGGCGGAACTCACGCAGCGCAGTTTGCGCACGGCCTGCACGGCGGCGCCGGGCCGGGTCACGCTGTTCACGGCCGGCGACGACGCGCAAGCGCAGTGGGCGCAGTGCCAGCAACAGTACGCCGTTGACCTGTGCGAACAACAAGGAGCGGATCTGGGTCAGCGCATGGCGCATGCGCTCACCCGGCTGCTGCGCTGCGCCGCACGCGTCGTGCTGATTGGCACGGACTGCCCGGCGCTGACGCCCGAGCATCTATTGCAGGCGGGTAGCAGCTTGGCCCAGCACCGCATGGTGTTCATGCCGGCGGAGGATGGCGGCTATGTGCTGGTGGGTGCGGCGTACGCGGTAGCCGACGCCTTCAGCGGTATCGATTGGGGCACGGACCAGGTGATGCGGCAGACCCGCGCTGCGCTACACCGTATGGGGTGGCAGGCGCAGACGGACTGGGCCGAGCTGGCGACGCTGCCGGATCTTGATCGGCCCGAGGATTATCAGCGTGCCCTGCGTGAGGGCTGGCTACAGCCCCCGGCAGGCGTGGCGTCGCACGCTGCTCTCTAGGGGATGCGTGGGTTCAGCCGCACCCGGCCCCAAGGTGTGCCGTAGATGATGCGCCCGCCCTCGTCGATCAGCGTGCCGGCGAACAGGCTGTTGTAGCGTTGGCCGCCGATCACGTAATGAAAGTCCTCCGCGCCGGTATCCCAGTTCAGTGCTTCCAGCGTCCATTGATTGTCGCGCGCGCCGATCAGGTAGACGCGGTTGGAGCCGGTGCTGATCATCGGCACGCAGTTTGGCGAGCTGATCTGCTCCGCCACCCAGGCGGATTCCAGCTTGCGGCTGCGCGGATTCCATTGGAACTTCTGCACGCCGTAGGGTTGATAGCGCGGGTTGCTACCAAGGAATGACACCAGCAGGCGATTGGCCCGCTCGGGCAGATACCAGGGTTCATTGCGCGGCTGGTTGTTGACCACCAGCGCGCCATAACCTGCGACCACTACCGATTGCTCGGACTGGATCGCCTTCAGGTCCAGCTTGCCCATCGTCACCGGCACGCTGGCGGCGATGCGGTGCGATTCCATGCCTGGCAGCTTCTTCCAGCCGGCCGGAACGTCGTCGCGCCACATCAGCGTCATGTTCATCCGCACGTCGCCATCGGTGAACACCACGAAGCGGTCCTCGTCGCCAAAGCCCATCAGGCTGGGCGTTGCGCCGGTGCCTTCGCCG
>JBFJKG010000484.1:0-2142 GCA_041635075.1 Solimonas sp. | reverse complement strand
TGCCGACCTTGCAGAGCTGGTCCGGACCTGGGCGCCCCTGGGATCGGGACTTGGCAGCTTCGCCTATGTCTATCCCGCCGCCCGCGATGCCGAGATCTACGCCTTCAACGAGCACGCACACAACGACTACGCCCAGTTCCTGATTGAGACCGGATTACCTGGTTTCACGCTGCTTGCGCTCATCGTCTTGCTGGTTCTGGTTCGCTGCCTGCAGGTGCTCCGCAATCGCCGTGACCCCGACAGCGCCGGCCTCGCCCTGGGCGTGCTGCTGGCGATGTTCAGCATCGGCCTGCACAGCCTCACCGACTTCAATTTGCAGATTCCAGCGAACGCCGCGACGCTGGTCATCCTGATGGGGTTGGCCGCCGGCCTCTCACCAAAGCCGCGCCGCTCACACGCGCGCACGGACCGCGACTAGGCCTGCAGCAGCTTTTCCTTCATTGGCGTCAGCTGCTCCAGGGCAAACTGATACCCCCGCTCTACAACCTCGTCAAAGCGCTTCCAATCGAACAGCGCGACCTTGCTGACCGGCATGCGCAGATACAGGTCGGCCCGTGCCGCACGCGCGGCGACTCCGGACTCACTGGTCAGCGTCGCCGTACGATGGATAATCGAAAACAGCGTCGGTCGCTCGCTGGGGTCGCGCCAATGGAACAGCGCCTCAGGATCCGGACCCTCGATGCCCGGCGCAGCGATGCCCCCTTCGGTGCTGACATCGGACGCGATGATCGGACCTCGCTCCCAACTCTGCATCACATCGGTCGGCAAGCTGTTGATCACCGCGCCATCCGCCAGCAGTTCACCCTTGTACGCCACCGGCGGTGCCACGCCCGGCACCGCCATGCTGGCCGCAATCCAAAGGTGCAATGGCCCCTGGTCGTGCACCATCGCCGTACCGCGCGTCAGATTGGTGGACACGCAGAAATAGGGCTTGCGCAGTTCCTCGATCCTGCGCTCATCAAAAATCTCGTAAAGCCTGCGCACGAACTTGCGTCCGCGTATCAGCGCGACGCTGGGAAACAGATAATCGTTCAGATAGTTGTGGTTGACGAAGGTCTCGCGGGCGATATGCAGTTGCTCGTGGTGGTCATAGCCGCAGGCAATCAGCGCCGCAAAGAAGGCACCCATGCTGGAGCCGCCGACCACATCCACCGGGATGCCCAGTTCCGCCATCGCACGCATCAGGCCGATATGCGCGAAGCCGCGTGCACCACCGCCACCGAATACCACGCCGATGCCGCGACCGCTCAACTGTCGCGCGAGGCTGGAAAAATCGGCAGCGCTACCGGGACGCACAAAGAAGTGGGCGCGCGCACCGATTCGCTTGCGCCACGCCAGCACATTGCCGGCCGGCACGGACTCCGCGCGCACAAACACCAGGTCGATCGGTGCGCGCGTGCCGCTCTGCCTCAGTTCGTCCACCATGGCGCTGGCGATGGCGGGTGCACGCGCCGGCACCACCACCAGAATTCGATCTGCCTGTCGCATGCAGCGACGCGCCCACGGATCGGCGTCCGCGCCGGCCAGATAGACCATATGCGGATGGCGGGTCTCCAGCGCGTTGAGATGTCCGGCGACGCGTTCGTTGGCTGCCCCGCTGTCAATGCGCGCCATTGCTGCGCCCGCCCCCAGCGCCGCGTCAACACCAGCCGCATCAACCAGTTGCGGCGCACAGTAGGCAGACAGGGCAGCTGCCAAGCCACGCGCCACCATGGCCGCATCGGCGTCCGGTGTCGCCGGCACCACGGCAATGCTGCGGCTCTTCTGCACGGACTCCAGCATTTCGGCACGTCGATTGCGCCGCAGACGCTCGATGATGACCCGCGTCATCGCAATCAGCGCATCCGGAAACGCCTGGATCACCGCATACAGATGCTCGCCGGGAATACGCACCAGCAGGCTGTCGCGCACCGCGTGAATCGCAGCCGTATGTGGCTCGCCCGATAGCGCGCCGATCTCCCCTATGGGCTCCAGCCGCGCGATGCTGCCGATCACCGCGCCGTCCGGCCGCGTGGCTATCAGGCGGCCGTTGGCAACGATGTAGATGTTCTCCGGTCGGCTGCCGACCTCGATCAGCGCGCGGCCACTGGGAATGTCCACACGCTCTGCACGCGCCGCCAGACTGTCCAAGGCTTCGGGACT
>JBFJKG010000483.1:0-2146 GCA_041635075.1 Solimonas sp. | reverse complement strand
TGCCCCGGTCTCGATCAGCGCCTGATACCGATGACAAACCAGCCCCTGATCATCGCTATCAGTCTGATAGCGCTGCAGCAGCGCACGCCACTCGCCGCGCGCGGCCAGATTGTTCAGCCAGACGCGGCGCAGTTCGCGGCTTACGGGGAGATCCGGGTACTCGCTCAGAAAGCGCTCCACCGCGGTATCGCTGGCACTGTCGCCGGCGTTCTGCACCCGCCAGATCAGGCGCGCGGCCTGCAGATAGGGATACAGCCGATAGCTACGCAGCGCTTCGCTGTCCGCCTGCATAACCGGACCACTGGCTTCTGCCGTCGCCAGCGCCGACATGAAGTCCTTGCGCACGGCCGTTTCCTGCGCGGCCGCCGGGCTTGCCAGCAGCAGTCCGGCCAGAACGAAGGTAAGTGTCTTTTGAATATTCATCATCAAGTAGGATGCGCCTACCCCATTGTAGTTCCCGACAGCGTGAGTCGAGGCGCGCGCGCATCCATGGAATCGGTACTGATCTTCTTGATAACCGGCGCGGCAGCCGGCGTGCTGGCCGGGTTGTTTGGCGTCGGCGGCGGCCTGGTGATGGTGCCGGCGCTGGCGTTCGTACTGCCGCTGCAGGGGTTTGGCCCTGCGGTCTACATGCAAAGCGCGATCGGCACTTCGCTGGCGGTCATCGCCTGCACGTCGGTGTCCTCGACCCTGGCACATCATCGGCGCGGCGGCGTACGCTGGCCCTTGCTATGGCGATTTGCTGCTGGTCTTGCCGTCGGCGCGCTGCTGGGCGCATGGGCGGCTGATCAGCTAGGCGGCGACACGCTGAAGCGCATAGTCGGCACGGGAGCGCTGCTGGTATCGGCGCAGGTGTTCTACAAGACGCTGGCGAGCCCGGCCGTGGCGCGTCCCGCCGCCGACCCTGCCACACCGGAGCTGTTGACGGCCGGCGGAGTCATCGGTGCACTGTCGTCCCTGATCGGCATCGGCGGCGGCTCGCTTACTGTGCCCTACCTGACCTTGCGCGGTGTGCCGATACACCAGGCTGTGGGGACATCAGCTGCCGGCGGCGTGCCGATTGCCTGGGCGGGCGCTCTGGGTTTCATCATGACCGGCTGGGGGCATGCCGACCTTCCGGGCTTGCATCTGGGCTACGTCAGCCTCAGCGCCTTTGCCGGCCTTGCCATAGCCAGCGTGGCTACCGCGCCACTGGGTGCGCGCCTGGCCCACCGCCTTTCACCCCGGCTGCTGCAGCGCGCCTTCGCATCATTACTTTGCGTGATAGGGCTGAAGATGCTGTTCGGCTAAACTTGCGCCTCGATTTTCTCAGTCAAGGACTCCCGATGTCGCAATTGGTCAAACCGCATGGCGGTGGCTCGCTGAAGCCGCTGCTGCTTGAAGGCGCCGCCCGCAAGGCTGAACTCCAGCGCGCGGCGACATTGCCTCAGATCAAGATCAGCTCACGCGAAGCCGGCGATCTGATCATGCTCGGCATTGGTGGCTTCACGCCGCTGGATGGCTTCATGGGCCAGGCCGATTGGCAGGGCGTCTGTGATCGCATGCAGACGGCATCCGGCCTGTTCTGGCCGATCCCGATCACGCTCTCGACCGATCAGGCCACGGCCGATGCGCTGAAGATTGGCGCCGAAGTGGCGCTGTTCGACCCTGAGCGCAATGAAATCCTGGCGACGATGACCGTCAGCGAGAAGTACGCCATCGACAAGGCGCACGAATGCCAGCAGGTGTTTCGTACCACCGACCCGGCGCATCCGGGCGTGAAGATGGTGATGGAACAGGGCGCGGTCAATCTTGCTGGCCCGGTCAAGGTCGTCAGCGAAGCCGAGTTCCCGACGCAGTACGGCGACATGTACATGACGCCGGCGCAAACCCGTGCCGAGTTCGAGAAGCGCGGCTGGAAAAAGGTCGCGGCATTCCAGACCCGCAACCCGATGCATCGCAGCCATGAGTATCTGGCCAAGATCGCGGTCGAAGTCTGCGACGGTGTCATGGTGCATTCCCTGCTCGGCAAGCTGAAGCCGGGCGATATCCCGGCCGAGGTGCGCCAGGACGCGATTGCCGCGCTGATCGAGAAGTACTTCGTCAAGAACACCGTGATCCAGTCCGGCTATCCGCTGGACATGCGTTACGCCGGTCCGCGCGAAGC
>JBFJKG010000482.1:0-2159 GCA_041635075.1 Solimonas sp. | reverse complement strand
GTGGCCAGCGGGTCGTCTGCGACCTCGGTTACCAGGTTGTAGTCGCGGGCTTCGCGGCCGCTGAGTATCTGGCCGGTCATTGTCAGTCGTTTGGCCTGATCGATCGGCATCAGCTCGCGCAGGGTCACGGTGCCGGACATATCCGGAATCAGGCCCCACTTCACTTCCATGATCGAGAGCTTGGCGTCCGGCGCGGCGATGCGGAAGTCCGCGCCGAGAGCGATCTGCATGCCGCCGCCGAAGCAGTTGCCGTGCAGGGCGGCGATGACCGGCATCGGCAGGTCGCGCCAGCACAGGCCCACGTCCTGGAAGATATTGCGGCGTTTGATGCCGAAGGTGGCAAAGTCCTTGGCAAACTTTGGCAGGCTGGAGAACGCCGATTTCACGTCGAGCCCGGCGCAGAAGGATGGGCCGGCGCCGCACAGGATCACTGCGCGAACGTCTTTGCGTTTCTTCAGTGCGCGCGCCGCTGCGACGATGGCGTGAAACATGGGGAGATCAAGGCCGTTGTGCTTCTCCGGGCGGTTGAGCGTGACGGTGGCGATGGCGCCGGCGATCTCGGTGGTGACGCGCTGTTCCATGTGGTCATCCTTGGAGCAATAAAAAGGGGCGGCGGAGAGTCTCCGCCGCCCCGAGTGACGGATGCAAGTCGCTAGCGGCTGCGCGCCTTGCGCTTCAGGTTGCCGGGGTCGAAGTAGGCGTCCGGAAACACCGCCTCGAAATCGGTGATCGCGTCTTCATTGGACAGTGCCGTCACGAAGTAACGGTTGGCCTGCAGGTCAACGATGACTTCGGGAATGCCGGTCGTGGTGGGGATGAACGGTGCGGTCAGCAGATGGGCTTCCTGCAGCTTCCACAGCGTGCCGCGACCGTCGTAGCAATCGACTGCGGCGATGGACCACGAATCCTCATCGACGTAGAACGTGCGCCGCGCAAAGTTGTGGCGCGTGCCCTGTTTCAACGTGGCATCGACCACCCAGACACGGTGCAACTCAAAACGTGTCAGCTCCGGATTGACGTGATAGGGCTTGAGAATGTCCTTGTATTTAACCTTGGGCGAGTTGATCTGATAGGAGTTGTAAGGGATGTAGATTTCCTTGCGGCCCACCAGCTTCCAGGTATAGCGATCCAGCGCGCCGTTGAAGACATCGATCTGATCGTTGTACTGCTCGTTATCGGTGCCGATCGACGGGTTGTCGTAACCCACATCCGGTGCCCGATTGACGCGGCCAAGACCGGGCGAATAAATCCATGCCGCGCGACCGCCTGAAGATTGGTCGGCGGTCTCATGTACCAGGGTGATCTGCCCCGCGACACGCGGCGGCGACAGCACTTCCTGCAGGTAGTAGGCAATCAGCTTCTCGGTGCTGGAGTTGCCGGGCTCCTTGAGGTTGGCGTACTTGAACTTAACGTCTTCAGTGATCTTGGTGATGATGTAGCTGCCATCGCCCTTGACGATGGCCTGATTGTTGTAGCGCGTGGCTGCCGAGCCGCGGAACTTCAGCTTGTGGTTCCAGATCACCTCTGCGCCGCTCTTCGGGATCGGAAACGGAAAGCCTAGCTTGGCGTCCTTGACCGAATCGGTGCCCTCCAAGTGCGCGCGCGTGGCGTTGGCAATCGTGGCCTGCTCGATTTCCTTGGGCCAGAACGCGGTGCGCACTGATTTGTACACCTGCATCTTGTAGCTCGGGTACTTCTGCAGCATCGCCTTGTGCCCTTCGGTGAGCTTGTCAGCATGCTTGGCCATGTTGGCCTTGTTGATCTCGAACAGCGGCGTCAGCATCTCGGGCGACATGGTGCCGCGGAACTGCGCCTCAAGCTTGTCGGGTTCATCCTTGCGCATCGATTCCAGCTTGGCGCGCGTGTAGTGCTTGGTCTCTTCGGGAAAGTTCTTTTCGCCGGTGTATTCAGGCACGCTGCCGTCTGCGTTGGCGGCGCGGATGGCGCCTACCGCGGTCAATTCCTTGCCGAGCTTGGCGGCTTCCGCTGGCGTGACGCCGGCGCTCGCGGAGGTCGCGGGGAGCACTAAGGACAGCGCGCAAACCGCGCACCAGTGACGTGTGTACATACGGACTCTCCTCATTATGTTCAGCTGACTGTTCGCGCCGGCGCCGTGGGTCGGGCGAATTGCGTTCGAGTATGCCAGAGGGGTCGTTGGC
>JBFJKG010000481.1:0-2162 GCA_041635075.1 Solimonas sp. | reverse complement strand
CTCACCCAGCGCGGAGCTGCGCGGCCACGGGTTGGTTGAGCCGATGCTGATTGGTGGCAAGCGCGAGGTGAATATCGCGCGCATACAGCCGGTCGGCCGCTACGCCGTGCGGCTGGTATTCGACGACGGACACGATACCGGCCTCTACACCTGGAGCCTGTTGCGTGAACTGGGCGAGCAGCAGGCGACGCAGTGGGCGCGCTATCTTGCGCGGCTCCAGGATATGGACATGAGCCGCGATCGCGATGTCGTCAAGCTGGCGGCACTGGTAGGACAGCACCGTCCGTCGCCGCGGGCAACGGACACGGAACCGGACTGAGTGTTCGGAGCGTCGCCGCGCTACCGCTACAATGACGGCAGCCACCAAGCCCCGCCATGACTGACGACCGCAAACCACCCTCTCCCGGCACGACCCACTTTGGGTTCGAGCAGGTGCCCCTCAGCGAAAAGCAACGGCGGGTAGCCGGTGTGTTTACTTCGGTTGCGCGCAAGTACGACGTGATGAACGACCTGATGTCGTTCGGCGTGCACCGACTATGGAAGCGCTTTGTTGTCGATTTGGCCGGTGTGCGGCCCGGAGAATGTGTGCTGGACGTGGCCGGAGGCACCGGAGATCTGAGCCGGGAATTCGCCAAGGCGGTGGGTGATCGTGGTCTGGTCGTGCTGTCTGACATCAATGCCGCAATGCTGGATGAAGGCCGCCGTCGCCTGGTAGACCGCGGCTTGGTCCGGGTGCCGGTGGCGCAGCTGAATGCCGAAAAGTTGCCGTTTGCCGAGGGCACCTTTGATTGCATCACCATTGGCTTTGGCTTGCGCAATGTCACCGACAAGGATGCGGCGCTGAGGTCAATGACCCGCTGCCTGAAGCCCGGTGGACGCCTGCTGGTGCTGGAGTTCTCGAAGCCGCTCAATGCCAGCCTGGCCAAGGTCTACGACGAATACTCGTTCAAGCTACTGCCGCTGATGGGGCGGATGGTGGCCAACGACGCCGACTCGTATCGCTACCTGGCTGAGTCAATCCGCATGCATCCGGATCAGGGCACGCTGAAGGGCATGATGGAGCGCGCCGGGCTGGAGCGTGTGCAGGTGTACAACCTTACCGGCGGGGTCGTCGCAGTGCACCGCGGCTTTCGTCTCGAATGACTGCGCCGGCGCTGCTGTGCGCTACGGTGGAGGTCGCGCTGAATCGCTACCTCGCGCTGGAGCCCGAGGTTCTGCAGGAGTGCGCAGCGCTTGAAGGTCGTGTCATCGCGCTGGAAGCGCAGTGGCCAGCCTGGCAGCTGTTTGTCGAACTGACGCCCAGCGGGGTGCGCGTGTTGCAAAGCTGGGACACAACGGCGGACGTAGTCGTGCGCGGAGAGCCTGGCACCCTGCTGCGTCTCGCTTGGCAGGCAGGTCAGGGTACGGCCGCCATTCCGCACGGATTGCAGGTTGAGGGAGATGCCGAGCTGCTGCGCCGCTTCAGCCGCATGCTGGCCCGGGTGGGGTTTGACCCCGAGGAGCTGGCGGCGAAGTATCTGGGTGACGTGGCCGCGCATCGGCTTTCTCAAGGTTTGAAATCCCTGCTGGGCTGGGGCCAGAAGGCGGGCAACACACTGGCGCTGGACACCGCCGAATACCTGCGGGAGGAAACCCGCGATCTTGCGCGGGCCTCCGACGTGCGCGAGTGGATGGATGCAGTTGACGTGCTCCGCGAAGGCGTCGACCGTCTGGAAGCGCGACTGGAGCATCTGGAGCAGCGCTCCGAGGCCAAGATATGAATCTACGGTTCTCGCGTTTGCGTCGGCTCTGGCAAATCCGCCGCGTTATCGCGCGCTATGGTCTGCGCGAGTTCCTCGGCGGCCGACCTGCGCGCGACCCGCGCCCGCGTGGAGAGCGCCTGCGGCTGGCGCTTGAAGAGCTGGGTCCGGTGTTCATCAAGTTCGGTCAGGCGCTGTCGACGCGGCCGGATATCGTGCCGCCGGACATCGCGCAGGCACTGACCGGATTGCAGGACTGCGTGCCACCGTTTCCGGGACATGAGGCACGCGCCATCATCGAGGCCGAATTGGGCCGCAAGCTGGAGGATCTGTTCGAGTCCTTCGACGAGACGCCCATTGCGGCGGCGTCGGTGGCGCAGGTGCATGCAGCACAATTGAAGTCCGATGCCGCAGGCAATCCGG
>JBFJKG010000480.1:0-2165 GCA_041635075.1 Solimonas sp. | reverse complement strand
GTCCTGTGAATCGGCATTTTTGCCTGCTCACGCTGCTGCTGACAGTTGCCTTCAGCCAGCTGACCGGATGTCAGAGTGGGGCTCTGGAGCCAATCGCACCGCCCGCCGGTTACGTGCCTGAGAACGGTGCACCTTCGCTCACCACACGCTGGCCGATTGTGCTTTCGCACCCGTGGTCGAACACTGCAAGCTCGTCATTTCTGGGCGAACAGCAGGATGCGCTTGGCGAGTTCGACGCCTATGGCGTGAAGGCTGCACTGGAGGCGCGCGGCGCGGTGGTGTACCAACCTGACAAACTGGCCTATGCATCGCATGAAACACGCGGCCAGCTGCTGTACAAGAAATGTGCTGGCGCCACGGTTTCCGAGCGCCTTTGTCAGGGCAGCGATCCGGTTGTTGTCGATGGCATTCACTTGGCGACACTCGACTATTGCAGCCAGCCCGAACTCCGCGCGCGCCATGGCTACTCTGATGAACAGAGCTGCCAGCGCGGTTTGCAGTTCAACGTAATCTGCCATTCCCAAGGCTGCCCCGACTCGCGCTATATGCTGGCCGCCGTCCGCAACGACTTCAGCGGCGAGCTGATGTACAAGCATGTCGCCAGCTGGACCTCGCTTGTGGGCGCTAACAAGGGGACCGCTCAGGCGGATTGGGTGCAGGAAATGCTGGTGGCCTGCCTGACGCCGGGCTGCAAGTCTGCGGTACTTGACGCTGCCTTCGCGGTGGACTCCTTCAGCAAGAACGAGACGCTGGTAACCGACGGTGGCGAATCCGTGATCGCACTGACCCGCAAGTACATGCTTGAGACCACCGATATGGATTGCACGCCAGGGCGCGGTGTTCCTTGCGCGCCCAGCTTCAATCAGCTTTATCCGCTACCCGACGACCCGCAGCACCCGGTGCTGTATCAAACCTTCAGCACCCAGATCAATGATGTTACCCACCCATGCTTTGCGGAGAACCGCCTGTGGTGGGAAGTGGTCCAGGCGCGCGAAGGTGCAAATGACGGCAATATCTCGGTGGACTCGCAGCAGTTCACGACCTACGGCTCAGGCTCTACGGGCGGATCCACCCCGGTTATCGCGCGTTGGATCATGGGAACAAGCGATGACCCCTCGCGCCCACACCCTGGGCTAAATCACATGGCATTTAGCAGCTCCAAGGTGCCCGGCATGAAAGGGGTGAGCTGCGCTGGCGAAGACAACAGCATGTTCCACTTCAGCCGCATCGCGTTCTTTGAGCAGATTGTGGGTGAGCTGGTGCAGTGGGGTTACTAAGGCTTCATAGCATAGAACGAAGCCAAGCCCTCGCTTGCTGTCGAAGGCAGCGCCATCAATACTTCCGTAATGCGCACCCAGACAGTCATAGTGGCTTGGCGTCGCCATTGTGGAGTCGGCACCGCACCAGCGGCACGCCAACCCGTCCTCCGCGCCGGCTGGCTGGCCAACAATTGCGGTCTGCGATGCAGACAACATCAACGGCTACGTGCGCAATGACAATCGCCGTCGCAACCGAGCTAGGTGCCGGCTATGGCCATGCCACTCAGGTCGGCATGGTGGTCAATTGCCTGCAGGACCTCGGCATGCCGTCGCTGGTGGTGGCCAAGGACGTCACTGCGGTGCGCGCAGTACTCGGCTACCCCCCAGGCTGCGACGTCTTGCAGGCGCCGTTTCGATATAAGCCGCTGGCCCGCTTTGCGCGCGTCAATAGCTTTGCCGACATTCTGGTAGAAGCCGGGTTTGCCGACGCTGATGGCCTGGCCGCGCGACTGCGTGCCTGGATAAGCCTGTTCGAGCGCTACGACATCGATCAACTGATTCTGGATCACGCACCCACGGCCCTGTTTGCGGCGCATGCCATGGGCATCCGCAGTGCGGCTGTGACCTCCAGCTTTGCCATTCCACCGGCCAGCCGTCCCTTTCCGGTGATGTCCGCTGCACATGCCACGCCAGCCACCATGCGTAGCCAACGAGAGCGGGAACTGCTCAGCATCGTGACGCAGGCGCTGCAATGCCTAGGCCTCAAGGCACCCCGAACATTGCAAGAGCCGTTCGACGCGCTCAACACTGCGCTGGCCAATTACCGCGAGCTTGATCACTACGGCGCGCGCGATGGCGTGCACTATCTGGGCACAGCCCCGCACTCGGCCAAGACTCCGGCGCAGT
>JBFJKG010000479.1:0-2169 GCA_041635075.1 Solimonas sp. | reverse complement strand
CCCCCCGGCCCAACTACAGGAGACTTACATGAAAGGCGGTCCACTCGGCCAGATGATGCGTCAGGCCCAGCAGATGCAGGAAAAGATGCAGCGCGCGCAGGAAGAAATCGCACGCATGGAAGTCACCGGCGAATCCGGAGCCGGCATGGTCAAGGTTACGTTGACCGGCAAGTATCAGTGCCGCAAGGTCGAGATCAACGCCGATGCCCTGAAGGAAGAGAAGGAATTCGTCGAAGATCTGGTGGCCGCGGCCATCAACGATGCGGCGCAGAAAGTCGAGGCCGCGAGCAAGGACAAGCTGGGTAGCGTCACCGCCGGCATCCAGTTGCCGCCCGGCATGAACCTGGGTTTGTAGGT
The DNA here is from genome assembly GCA_041635075.1 of Solimonas sp. Classification (GTDB taxonomy): domain Bacteria; phylum Pseudomonadota; class Gammaproteobacteria; order Nevskiales; family Nevskiaceae; genus Solimonas. The sequence continues at coordinate 1,812 of JBFJKG010000479.1, read as the reverse complement.
TCGCGGATTCCATTGCCGGAGCGGACCTTCAGCCGAGGCGTGTGGAGCCACAGCTGGCATGGAGAGGGCCGTCGCAGAACGCGGGGCCCGTGTTCCGGGGGCCGCTAGGGCGATCCCGACACTCCGCTGTTCGACCTCTGCATCGTACCGGGGCGGTAGTTGTTAGCGTTGCAGGGTCTGCTCGCGCATCTGCTGTGGGGTCAGGCCATTGCGCTTGCGAAAGGCACGGGTGAAAGCGCTGTGCTCAGAGTACCCGAGAAGCATGGCGATATCTGAAACCTGCAGGCGGACATCCTGAAGATATGACCTCGCCAGCTCGTTCCTGACGAAATTCATTTCCGCACGGAAGTGGGTATCTGCCGCCTTGAGTCTGCGCTGCAAAGTGCGCCCGGAGCAGCGGAGCATGGCGCTTACCTTCTCGATGTCTGGTTCGCCATCACGCAACAAGGCCGCGAGTGCCGAGCGGACCTGAGTGATGACTTCATCTTGTTTTGGCAACCGTGAGAGCAACCGCTCGGCGTGCTGTTCGAGCACCTGTTCCAGGACAAGGTCGGGGCGCTTCAATGGCCCTGCAAGCAAATCGCGGCTCACACGAATCAACGGCTCAGGGCGTGCGAACAGCACCGGACACCGGAAAAACTGTTCGTAAGGCCGAATGTCGTCTGGTTGTGGGTGAGCGAACTCAATGCCCATCGGGTGCGCATCCCCCTGCATCAGACTTCGGCAAAACTGAACCATGACGGCAAAGCCCGTCTCACCCACCAGAATGGTGGTCCGATGCTCGCTGATATCCCAAACGATCTCGACACAGTCAGGCTTGTCACGACGAAACATCGGGATAACGTCGAAGATCAGACGCTGGAAGTGCTCGAGCCGTAGCAGCACGGAGTTCAGATCCTCACACGCCCTCAGCAGGTGGCCGACGACTCCCAGATGGCGTGCCGTTACGATGCGCCCCAGATGCAGGCCCAGCAGCGGATCATCCAAGTGATCTGCGGCGCTCGCCAGCATCTGCTCCCACCTGCCGACATCAACGCTGCTCTTTTCCTCTGGATCCGTTGATGGCCACGGCATCCCCAGCAGCACCTCCGGATCCTGGCCGTGGGATTTCAGATACTCGTAAAGCAGGAGTGTAAAGGCCGCAGGAATGACCTGTCGGTGCAACGGCTTTCCCATTCCCAATGGTCCTCGTCAACTTGACGCAAAGTGTCAAGGCATGTGGCACATACTATCAAGCCGACCGTCGGCTATTAGGCGAATATGGTCAATCGCACGAGCGTTGACGGCACTAACGATGATCGAGAGCTACAGGCGTGCGCCCTCAGCGCCCGCAGATGACCGACCGGCGGGGGTGCCGTTACGCGTTTCCTGCATCACTACTCGACCCCCGACATCGCCATGCGCTGCTCACTTCGATGCTCCCTGGATCAGCAGCGAACCGCTGCCATCCATGCCCCCGTCTCAAATCTGGCCGTACGCGCGGCACTAGCTGATCACGCTGTAGCCCCTGTGAAGTTCCGCGCTCCTCGCCACATTTCTAATTGGATCTCGTCATGACACTCTCAAATCTTCGTCGCCTAATTCTGGTTTCATCGCTGGCCTTTGCGATGTCGCTGGCGGCGGGCTGTCGCAATGAAACGAGCCCCGGCACTGGTAGCGCCACCGGGGGCACCACGGGAGGAGCGACCACCGGCAGCACGGGCGGAACGACCGGGGGTACAACCACGGGCGATACAGGGGGTACCACCGGCGGCACGACCACCGGCGATACGGGCGGTACCACCGGCGGCACGACCACTGGCGACACGGGTG
>JBFJKG010000478.1:0-2174 GCA_041635075.1 Solimonas sp. | reverse complement strand
TGTATCGGCACCACGGTGGTTGAACTCTGGTTCAAGTGGCCCAGCTGTACCCAGCGGATGACCTTGATCTCGCCGTTCATGTCTTCAGCCAGCGCCGTGCATGACTCCACCCAGTCGCCGCAGTTGTAGTAGGTCACGCCGTCAATATCGCGGGCATCGGCGTGATGGATGTGACCGCAGACCACGCCATCCAGCCCGCGGCGACGGCATTCGTGCGCCAGCGAGTCCTCGAAGGTTGAAACGATATTCACCGCAGTCTTCACGTGCTGCTTGGCAAAGGCCGACAACGACCAGTAGCGCATGCCCAGCACCGAACGGGCACGGTTGAACCAGTAGTTGAACCGCATCGTGCCTTCATAGATGGCGTCACCCGCAAGCGCGATCCAGCGGTGATAGCGGGTGATGACGTCGAACATGTCGCCGTGAATTACCAGCAATCGGCGGCCATCGGCGGTCTCGTGGATGTGCTCGTTCACCAGACGGATATTGCCGATCTCCAGCTTGTAGCCGACGAACTTGCGCAGAAACTCGTCGTGGTTGCCGGTGACGTACAGAACTTCCGTCTCGCGTTTGGCCTTGGTCAGGATCTTGCGTACGACGTTGGTGTGTTCCTGTGGCCAATACCAGCCCGAGCGGAGCTTCCAGCCATCGATGATGTCACCCACCAGATACAGGCGGTCGCAGGTGTGGTGCTTCAGAAAATCCACCAGATGCTCAGCCTTGCACCCCGGCGTTCCCAGGTGCACATCCGAGATCCAGAGCGTTCGATAGTGCGTCTTGCTCTGGTTGCCGGCACTCCGGCGCCGTGAGCGTGGTGGCTCGCCAGCGAGTTTGCGCGCACGTGGCGTCAGCTTGTCGGGAGTCGGTTTCATCGGCCTCAGCTTGCCGCCGGCGAATGGCCCATTCATGACATGTGCATGACCATTTGATGACAGCGCTATGGTTGCCTGCATCCATAAGGCCATGAAAAACCACATGAATAACAGGAGTTCGCTAATCGGGCTTGACAATGAACGGTGTTCAGTAAAATCTATGGTGAGCATTGTTCATTTGCAATGCAGTACCGGAGACTTTCGATGCCCAGCCTGATGACACGTATTCGCGAGATGGTGACTGCGCAGGCGCACCACACCTTGGATGCCGCTGAGAATCCAGATGTGATGGCGCAACAGATGTTGAGAGAACTGACCGAAGACATTCATCACGCGCAGCGTGCGCTTGTGGCCGCGATGGCGGCCCAGAAGAATCTGGAGCGGGGCAGGACCCAGCTGCTCGCAGACGCGTCGCAATGGGAGCGCAAGGCGGAATGTCTGCTTGCGGCGGGTGATGAGGTCAGCGCTCGGGCCGCAGTTGAACGGGCCGTGGTAGCACGCGCGCATGCTGACGAGCAGCTTCACCCACTGGAGACCGCTGGCCGCGGCGTAGCTCGCCAGCGTGAGCAACTGCAGCAGCTGAAATCGGAATGGGACAAGGCGCGCCAGCGGGCGGCCCAGATCAGCGTCAATCAGGCCGCCGCCGAGGCCTTGGGCCGGACCACCGGGGGTACCGACCACTGGACGCGCGCGATGGAGCGGGCGCAGCGCCTTGACCAGCTATCGCGCAGGGCCTCGCGCTTCGAATGCGAGGTCGAAGCCGCGTCGGAACTGATGAACGAACACACGCGCCTGGAGCGGGTCGTGAACGCCACCGAAATGACCGCAGCGGTAGAGCACCACATGCTTGCCCTGAAAGCGAGGCTGGCAGGTGGCTCGGCGCCGGCGGCCAAGTAGTCCGGAGCTGGACATGGAACTGCCAAAACCTGATGCGGATACCGGTGCGATGCACAGCCAACACCGCTCCACCCTCATTTCGTTGCTGCGCCTGCTGGCCGGCACCACGATCCTGATCGGCCTGTGTCTGCTGGTGTCGGCGCCGCAGGCGCTGGCTGACCTGCCCCGGATCTGCCGAGTGCTGTTGTTTGCCTGATTCGATTCAACATCAACTGGAGAAGACTTATGGAACAGCCCTATGAAGCGATGCGTCTGGATTCCCCGTCGTGGGTATTCTTTGTGAAGGTATCGTTTGCCTGTGCGCTCGGCGGCATGCTGTTTGGCGTAGTGATGATGGGTGAGGTTCCGATCTGGATGCGCGGGTATCTGGTCCTGGGAACGCTGTTTCTGACCGGCGCGACGTTC
>JBFJKG010000477.1:0-2175 GCA_041635075.1 Solimonas sp. | reverse complement strand
GGCACAGACACTGGACGAGGATTTCAAGCGTCCGCCGCCAGCACACAAGTGCTGGTCGATCAGGCACGCGCCGTAACCCAACCGAAACATCGCGGTCATCTGCGCAGCTTAGGCTTGCGCCGCCATGAGCGCCGCCCTTTCGTCCGTCAATCCCCCTCCTTCCGGTGACATCACGCGGCTGCGCCTGCATGTGCAGCCACTGGCGGCCGACACCACCGTTGGCGACGCAGCGGATCTGTTCCTGCTCACCGAAAACGCACGCATGCTGTGCCTGCCGGTGGTCGATCAGGGCCGCGCCGTCGGCACCATCAGCCGCCACACGCTGAACGGCATCTTCCTGCGCCGCTTCGGTCGCGAGCTGGTCGGACACAAGCCGATTTCCGTGGTAATGAACCGGAATCCGCTACGTGTGGATCTGGAGGCACCGCTCGAACATGCAGCGGCCTATGTCACCGCAGAACTCGGTTCGCCGATCACCGAGGATTTCGTGATCGAACATCAGGGTCGATATGTCGGCATGGGCGTCGTGCTTGATCTGCTATCGGCGCTACAGCAACGCGTGCTGGAGAGCGCGCAACATCTCGGCGCCGCGTACGGACAGCTCAAGGCCTCGCAAGCACAGCTGGTGCAATCGGAGAAGATGGCCTCGCTGGGACAGATGGTGGCTGGCGTTGCGCACGAGATCAACACACCGCTGGGATACGTCCGCAACAACGTGGAGATGATCCAGTCCGCGTTCAGCCAATCGGCTGACGCGTTGCTCGAACACCACCGGCTGATGCAGATGCTCGGCGACAACGCAGCGGACGAAGCGGCCTTGCTGCAACAGATGGACCGCTGCCGCGACCGGCTGGAGACGGTCGGTGATCTGCAACTGCTCGACGACGTGAGAACACTGTTCAGCGACACCTTGTTTGGCGTCGATACGATCAAGGATCTGGTCCTCAACCTGCGTAACTTCTCGCGCCTGGATCAGGCGCGGGTTGACGAGGTTTCGATCAACGACTGCCTGGAGCAGAGCCTGAGCATCGCCAACAGCGTACTCAAGGACAAGGTGCGCGTAATTCGGCGCTACGGTGAACTGCCACGTATCTGCTGCTCGCCCGCGCAGATCAATCAGGTATTTCTGAACATGCTGACCAATGGCGCCCAAGCCATCGAACACGACGCCGGCCGTCTGCTGATCCGGACCGAGGCCGATGATCACTGGGTGCGCATCCATATTCAGGACAACGGCAAGGGCATAGCGCCCGAGCACCTGAAGCAGATATTCGACCCGTTCTTCACGACCAAGCCCATCGGCCAGGGCACCGGGCTGGGGCTCTCGATCTCGTTCCAGATCGTGCAGGCGCACGGCGGCACCATTCAGGTCGTCTCGGAAGTCGGACGTGGCACCAAGTTCGTCATCTGCCTGCCACTGCGCGCAGCCACTGCCATCGCAGCCTGAGACCGACCATGTCCAACCGACCCGTAGTCCTGCTGGTAGACGATGAGGAACGCATACTGCGCTCGCTGGCCATGCTGTTGCGTGACCGCTATGAAGTCATCGCCACGACCGATGCGCGCGAGGCGCTCGCTATCGTTGGCCGGCAAGAGGTGCATGTGCTGGTATCAGACCAGCGCATGCCGATCATGCGCGGCGCCGAACTACTGAGACTTGCCCGTCAGAAGTCGCCGAACACGATGCGCATCCTGCTGACCGGCTACTCGGAGCTGGACGCAGTGGTGGCTTCAGTAAATGAAGGCGAGATCTTTCGCTTCGTCAACAAGCCATGGAACGCGGCCGAACTGCGCGACACCGTGCAGCAGGCGGCTGAGATATCGCGGGCGCTGCGTGGCGCTGCGGCCGGCGCCCCGGAGCCGGACACGGCCCGATTCGCGCACTCGCCCCAGGCGGAGGCAATCCTGGTCATTGACGACGACATCGAGGTGATGCGCACCGTCAAGGACATCGTCGGCGACGCGCAGCCGGTGTTGTGGGCCAATACGCTGGACGAGGCCATGACGCTGATCGAGCGGCACAGCATCGCGGTGATCGTCTCGGAGCTCGCAGTGGGTCGGGAGAACGTCACTGCCCTGCTGAAACTGCTGAAGGCAGAACACCCGGAGATCGTCACGATCGTGCTGACCCCGTTCCAGGATGTATCCGTGTTCATCGGCCTGATCAACCAGGGG
>JBFJKG010000476.1:0-2180 GCA_041635075.1 Solimonas sp. | reverse complement strand
GTGGAGTCGTAGGCGCTGGAATTCTGTGAGGAAATCGCTACAATACGCGGCCTTTTCGCACCCCCGGAATTCCTCGGGGGCGCTGTGCAAGCATTTGGATAAAGAAGATGGTAACGATTCGTTTGGCTCGTGCCGGCGCTAAGAAGCGTCCGTTCTATCACGTCGTGGCGACTGACAAGCGCAGCTCGCGTGACGGCCGCTTCATCGAGCGCGTGGGTTATTACAACCCGAACGCCAAGGGCGCCGAGCAGAAGCTGGTGCTGGATCTGGGGCGCATCGAGCACTGGACCAAGACCGGCGCGCAGCTCTCCGAGCGCGTGGCGTATCTGGTCAAGTCGGCTCCCAAGGCTGCGGCCTGAAGCAATGACGCAGGGCCGGGTGACGCTGGGCCGCGTCGCCGGGGTTTACGGCATCAAGGGCTGGTTGCGGATACATTCCGATACCCGTCCGATCGAGAACATTCTCCGTTACAAGCGCTGGTGGATCAGCGGCGGTAATCGCGCGGAGTATCTGGCCAAGGTGGTTGAGGGGCGTCCGCAGGGCGGCGGCCTCGTGGCTCAGATCAGCGCGGCCGATGGCGAGCCGATTACCGATCGGGATATTGCCGCGACGCTGCTGGGCTCGATCATCCAGGTCGAGCGTAGCGACATGCCGCGACTGCCGGAAGGACAGTATTACTGGGTTGATCTGATTGGCCATCAGGTCGAGAACCTCGAAGGTGTAGCGCTGGGAACGGTGGCGGACGTCACCAGTAACGGCGCGCAGGATGTATTGGTGGTAAGCGATGCGAGCGTGCGGCGGTTGATCCCGTTTGTGGCACCCCACATCGTCAAGCAAGTGGATTCGGCGGCAGGGCGCATCGTTTGCGACTGGCAGCCGGACTACGATGAAAATTGAAGTCGTCACGCTGTTTCCGGAGTTGCTGGGGCAGGTGGTGCAGCACGGCATGCCGCGGATTGCGGTGGAGCAGGGCGCGCTGCAGCTGAGCACACGGAACCCGCGCGACTACAGCGGCAACAAGTGGCGCCGGGTCGATGCCCGGCCTTACGGCGGCGGGCCCGGCATGGTGATGGAAGCCGAGCCGCTAGCGGCGGCGGTGCGTGATGCCAGGGAAGCACTGGGCAAGGCACGGGTTGTGTGCCTGTCACCCCAGGGTGAACGTTTCAGCCAGGCTTGGGCACAACGCCTGTCGCAGGAACCGGCGCTGGTCGTGGTATGCGGTCGTTACGAGGGGCTTGATGAGCGCTTTGTGACCGAAGTGGTTGATTTTGAGTTGTCGCTGGGTGATTTCGTGTTGTCCGGTGGTGAGCTCGCGGCGATGGTGGTGGTGGATGCCATTGCGCGCTTGCTGCCCGGGGTGCTGGGGTCGGCTGACTCAGCGGTGAACGATTCGTTCACCGCAGGCTTGCTGGATCATCCGCACTACACGCGCCCGGAGAGATGGGACGGGCATGAAGTGCCTGAGGTGCTGTTGAGCGGAGACCACGCCAAGGTGGCGCGGTGGAGGCTAAAACAGGCACTGGGACAGACTTGGTTGAAGCGGCCCGATTTGCTGGATGGGCTGGTGTTGGACAAGGCTGCAAGTATGCTGCTCCGCGAATTCATCGCCGAGCAGTCTTTGAGACGAGGTAAGGACGATGCGCACGAATAAGATCATTGCCGCGATTGAAGCGGAACAGATGAACAAGAAGGTCCCGGACTTCCGGGCCGGCGACACCCTGGAAGTCAAGGTGAAGGTGAAGGAAGGCGACCGCGAGCGTCTGCAGGCCTTCGAGGGCGTCGTCATTGCCCGCCGCAATCGCGGTGTGAACTCTGCGTTCACCCTGCGCAAGATGGCGCATGGCGAGGGCGTCGAGCGCGTGTTCCAGACCTACAGCGAGCAGGTTGCCGAGATCACGGTCAAGCGCCGTGGTGATGTGCGCCGCGCCAAGCTGTACTACCTGCGTGACCTGTCGGGCAAGGCGGCGCGCATCGCGGAAAAGCTGACCGCCAAGCTGTAAGCGCAGGGGCGCAAGCCCTCGCTGGCTGGCAGTAACTGAAAAACCACGGTAGGCCCTTGCGGCCTGCCGTGGTTTTTTGCGTGCGCGCCACCCAGACGCTGACGAGCGCCGGCGATTGCCAGGCCGGCGGCGGAAGCGTAATCTAAAACAAATGTTTTAATCTATTGTTTTAATAATGCC
>JBFJKG010000475.1:0-2181 GCA_041635075.1 Solimonas sp. | reverse complement strand
CAACGGATTGTCACTGAGCGGGTTCGTGAGCTGTTCAAGCTGGGCCCGCACGCGCCGGCCGATGGCCTCCAGGTAGAGGAACTGAGCCAGCGCGATCAACGCGCCCGCCACGCCAATCATCAGGATGATGTAGCCAACCGAACCACCCTGGTGGACTCGCTCGACCAAGCCCGGCTTTTCCCCTTCGATCGCGAGCAGGGTGCCGCGCGTCGGGTCGATCAGGATCGGCGCCGCGGGCGGGTCGGCCTCGTGGAAATCCGCCGCCAGACTGCGCCAGCCGCGCTCGGGCTGCCGGGGCAGCGACTGCAGCAGGCGCTGCCCCGGTGCCAACACCAGATACTCGTCGCCGGCAAATGCGGTGAACGGTCCTATGCGGGTGACTTCGGCATCACGGCGTGCCCCGTCTCGACCGACGATCTCCGTATTGAAGCTGCTGACCTTCCCGCCCTCGGTTATCTCCTGTTGCAGCGTAAACCACAGCGTTTCGAGCTGACTCAGGCTCGGCAACGCGCTGCTTGCGGCCAAGTCATCAAGAAACTGCATGCGCTCGGGATACTGCGCACTCAGCAACGAGTCGGCCGCCACCGCGCGAAAGTCGCCCGCCGCCTGGCGCACCACGGCGTACACCTGCGTGTAATCACCCGCCCGACTCTTCAACTTCTCCTTGAGCTCACCGATCGCCTTCTGATTGGCGTCGAAACGCGCGCGCACCGCGTCTGCGCGTGCCCGAGCCGCTGCCATGTCGGCCTCGGCCTTCTGCATCAGCGCTTGCTGCTCGTTCTTGTTCTTCAGGAACCGCGCCTCACGCTCCTGATTGATCTTGGCGGATTGAGCACTGCCCTCGCGCACCTGACGCAGAAGATCATCCAGCGCTTTGGTCTGTGCTGCTGCAGGTACGCTGGCGACCACCAATGCCAACATCAGAATCGTGCGCTTCATTGGGCGCCTCCAGTTGCCGCACTCGGTAGCGGCATCGGCAGCTCCAGCAAGCCGGCAGCCGCAATTTCCTTGGCAATGCGCAGCCCACGTTTCAGGTCGGCGACATAGCGGCTCTCCAGGGGACGCCATACCTGAGCAGTGGCATCCCAGTACAGCGCGGTGTCGCCATCAAGGCTCAGTGCAAACAAGGCTGTACGGCCCACTCGCAACACGTCGGCAACCTTCTGATCGATCTGGGTGCGCTCTATGCCCAAGCCGCGCCCGTAGTCCGCCTCAATCTGATAAGCCTCAAGCAGTCGCCGGAAGCGTTCCGCGGTACCGGTCTCCGGATCCGACATGGCCCGACGCAAGCTGGTGAGGCGCTCCGTGCGCTCGGTGTGAAGAAACGGCAAGTCGAATTCGACGAACTGCTCAAGACTATCGAGCATGCGCAGCATCAGCGGCAGCAGGGCCTCATCTACGCGATCCATTTCCTCGATCTGCTGTTGCAGCGATTTCAGCTCCGCCTGCTGCGAAGCCAGCAGCTGATCAAGCTGGCCGGCGTAGACATTGAGCTGCTGCGCTTGCCATAGCGCAGCGCGATAGCGCTCCAGCAGCTCGCGTGTCTGCGCATCCAGCCGGTCAATCTTGTCCTGGGAGGCAGCGGCGGCCTTCTGTGTCTGCTGCGTGGCGTCGATCGCACGCGAAACCGGATCGGCCTGCGCCCAACCGAGCCCACTCACTGCCAGCGCCGCCAGGGCGATAGCCAATCTGGGAATACCCATCCCGCTCCTCTCGTATTTTATTTGTACAGTCAGTGAGGCCAGCAACCGCGCTCAAGTCGCGCTACGTGCACGCCGCTCGATTGGCCGCAGCCACCCACAGATGCCGTGAATCATCTCATCAGTCTCGTCGTCATCCACCACCCAGTGCCCACGCCGTGGGTAGTGGCGCAAAGCGGCATGCGGATATGCCGCTGAGACTTTACGCACAACTGCTGCCGGTGTCAGACGATCTTCGCCGCAGCTGACAATATAAACCGGGCAGCGAATCGCAGTGGTGTCGACTGCGGCGGCGCGTGAGAAATCCAGCCACCACAGCGCGATCTCCGCCGCCGCCCTGCCGGACTCATGCACCAGTCCTTCGTAAAGCCGCCGGTGACGATCGGGGGGAATGCCATTGAATGCGGAAATGCACGCGCGCTCAAAGCTGGGTTTGTGCGGGTTGCGCCAGAACAGGCCACCGAACATCCAGGGTGCAAAT
>JBFJKG010000474.1:0-2184 GCA_041635075.1 Solimonas sp. | reverse complement strand
TGGCGCAGCGACGAAGGCAGCTGGCTGCTGGTGGATCGGGTTCTCGGCAAACACGATTACATCACCTACGCCCTGGCCGTTGGCAGCGATGGTCGCGTCGCCGGCCTTGAGATCATGGAGTACCTCGAGACCTACGGCGGGCAGGTGCGCATGCCTAAGTGGCGCGCACAGTTCACCGGCAAGACGGTTGATGCACCGCTGAAGGTCGATCGCGATATCGACAACATCTCCGGCGCCACCTTGTCGAGTGTTCATGTGACCGAGGGCGTACGCCGGTTGCTCGCCACTCACGCCGTCGCACTTGCGCCCCTGAGCGCACCATGACTCCGGCGCGACAACGTCCACCGCCGATCCGTCTCACATCGGCGGCGGAGCGCTGGGCGTATGCGCTTGCTCTGTGCCTGCTGTTGAGCGGCGGGCTATGGCTGCTATTCGAGCACTTCGTCAGGGTTTCCGGCACCTACGGCCCCGAGCGTCACCTGGCACAGGCATGGTTGCTGAAGCTCCACGGGTTCACGGCCCTGTTCGCAGTCTGGGGCTTCGGCACGCTCTGGACCTTTCATGTGCGCCGCGCATGGGAAAACCGGCGACACCGGCGCAGCGGCGGCACCGTCTTCCTGACTACCAGCGCGCTCGCGATCACGGGCGTGCTTCTTTACTACGTCGGCAATGATCTGCTGCGCTCGGCACTCAGCCTGGCGCACTGGCTAATCGGATGTGCGGCCGCCGCAGCGCTGGCCCTGCATGCATTCTGGGGGCGTCGCCTGCGCCGGCGATCGCCGAACGCGACTGACATCTAGCCGCATCTAGGCGCCGAATTCGTCACCGTTGATGCCTTCCGGAGGGGAGCGCAAGGCAGATCGAATATGCCGAGCCTCGAATCCTCGACCCGCCAGAAACCGGTACTGCTGCTGCCATTGCGACGCCGTTATCGCTGACTGGGCCTTGAACTTGCGCGCGTGCACCTTGCGCGCACGCGCCTCCCAATCGACCTCCGCCGCCGCCAGCGCCGACTCACATTCGGCATCGGATATGCCGGCAGCATTGAGTTCGGCCCGGATGCGCAGTGGTCCATAGCCTTGCTCGATGCGATTGCGTACCAGCATCTCCGCATAGCGCGGGTCTGACTGCCACCCGGCCTCGGTCAATTGAGCCACCACCGCCGCGATTGACTCGGCCTCGTGCCCCCGCTGCGTCAGCTTATGGCGCAGTTCCGCAGCGGAGTGCTCCCGCCGCGACAAGGCCCGAAGCGCGCTTTCGCGCGCTCCGGCCATCGTCGGGGTTTTACTTTTCCGCGGTCTCACTGACAGCAACGCGCGGCGGGTTGAGCTTGGCGCGAATCGCCGCCTCGATCTCCGCTGCCACCTCGGGGTTCTCGCGCAGGTAGTTGCGCGCGTTCTCCTTGCCTTGGCCGATCTTGTCGTTCTTGTAGGCAAACCACGCGCCGGACTTGTCGACGATACCGTGCTCCACGCCAAGGTCGATCAGTTCGCCCAGCTTGGAAATGCCCTCGTTGTAGAGAATTTCGAAGTGCGCCTCCCGAAACGGCGGCGCCATCTTGTTCTTCACGATCTTGACGCGGGTCTCGTTGCCAATCACCTCTTCGCCTTTCTTGATCGCGCCGGTGCGGCGAATATCGAGACGGACCGAAGCGTAGAACTTCAACGCATTGCCACCGGTGGTGGTTTCCGGCGAACCGTACATCACACCAATCTTCATGCGGATCTGGTTGATGAACACCACCATGCATTTGGAGCGGGAGATGTTGCCGGTCAGCTTGCGCAGCGCCTGCGACATCAGGCGCGCCTGCACGCCAACGCTTGAATCGCCCATCTCACCTTCGATTTCAGCCTTCGGCACCAGGGCCGCTACGGAGTCGATGACAATGATGTCGATGCTGTTTGAACGCACCAGCATGTCGCAGATTTCCAGCGCCTGTTCGCCGGTATCCGGCTGCGAGATCACCAGGTCTTCCACCCTGACACCGAGCTTGGCCGCATAACGGGCATCAAGCGCGTGCTCGGCATCGATGAACGCCGCGACACCACCTGCCTTCTGACATTCCGCCACCGCGTGCAGCGTCAGCGTGGTCTTGCCTGAGGATTCCGGGCCGTAGATCTCGACCACGCGACCGCGTGGCAGCCCGCCGATACCGAGCGCGGTATCCAGGGTCAGGGACCCGGT
>JBFJKG010000473.1:0-2186 GCA_041635075.1 Solimonas sp. | reverse complement strand
GTCGAGGATGGTGTGCGCCAGCATCAGCGGCGTGGCCGGCGTCTTGATTCGGCCGTCCAGCAGCTTCTGGCGAGTGGCGTCGACGCTGATGTTGTCGGCCGCACGTACGGTGATCAGCGTGCGCTCGAAGATGAAGAACACTGCGGTGCGGGTCTCCAGCGGAAACGGATCATCGCGCGGTCCCAGCCCTTGAAACACCAGCATGTCGTAGTCAGCCGTGCCGTCAAAATACGAGGGATGATCGACGTTGTGGCTGTCCGATACGTGTTCCGGGTCGATCGGCATGCCCAGCAGGGGTTCGGCCCAACATTCCCAGCCGGCGGCCTGTTCATGCGTGAAATCGGCCCAAATCAGGCCCTTGGCCGGCAGCGCCTCGCCTTGTTCCAGCGGCCGCGGCGGCTTGCCGTTGAGCAGGTGATAAACATTCATGCCTGCAAAATAGCAGGCCGGCGCTCGCAAAAAGAAGGCCGCCCCTGGGGGCGGCCCTGATACCTCAGTGACAGGCGCGGCGCGCTTGCCAGAACCGGCGTGATTACTTCAGCAGGTCCTCAATCGCGGCGCGCTCTTCACGCAGCTCGGTTTCGGTGGCCGTCATGCGGCTGCGCGAGAACTCGTCGATCGACAGGCCCTGCACGATCTCGTACTGCCCGTTCTTGCAGATGCAGGGGTAGCCATAGACGATGCCCGGCGCGATGCCGTAGCTGCCGTCGGACGGTACGCCCATGCTGACCCACTTGCCGTTGCTGCCGAGTGCCCAGTCACGCATGTGGTCAACCGCAGCCGAAGCGGCCGAAGCGGCCGACGACAGGCCACGCGCCTTGATGATGGCGGCGCCGCGCTGCTGCACGGTGGGGATGAAGTCGGATTCGATCCAGTTCTGATCAACCAGGCTCTTGGCCGGCTTGCCGCCAACGGTGCAATGGCTGATGTCGGGGTACTGGGTGGAGCTGTGGTTGCCCCAGATGATCATCTTCTCGATGCTGTTGCCGTCGGCGCCGGTCTTGGTCGCGAGCTGGCTGATGGCGCGGTTGTGGTCCAGACGCACCATGGCGTGGAACTGCTTGGGGTCGAGGCCCTTGGCTGCGGTGGCCGCGATCAGGGCGTTGGTGTTGGCCGGGTTGCCGACCACCAGCACGCGTACGTCCTTGGAGGCCTTGGCGGCAATCGCCTTGCCCTGCGGTCCGAAGATGCCGCCGTTGGCGGTCAGCAGGTCCTTGCGCTCCATGCCGGGGCCGCGCGGACGCGCGCCGACCAGCAGCGCGTAGTCGGTGCCTTCAAAGCCGGACATCGGGTCGCCGTGCATTTCAATGCCGGCCACCAGCGGGAAGGCGCAGTCAGCGACTTCCATCACCGTGCCCTTGAGCTTTTCCTGGACTTCCGGAACCGGGACTTCCAGCAGCTGCAGAATCACCGGCTGGTCGGGGCCCAGCATGGAGCCGGAGGCGACGCGGAAGATGAGCGAATAGGCAATCTGGCCGGCGGCGCCGGTGATGGCGACCTTGACGGGCTTTTTCATCTAAGAACTCCCTGAAACGGTGGCGGTGAACGGTGCCGGAGGCGGCAAAGGGGCGGCAATTTTACCCGTTTTGCTGCGCCGCAGCGGCCCAGCCCGGCTTTAGCCCTGCTGCAACACGATCTTGGGCGGCGTGTTCAGCGTCGAGCGCAGCGAGATCCAGCCCAGCAGCGCCACCACGCCGGCGCCAAAAAGGGTGCCGACCAGCCACAGCGCGGGCCGGGGCCCGTATGGAATCCGGAACACCTGCTCGGCCAGCAGCCAGGCCACGGATTGCGCGGCGATCGCGGCAATCAGCCCGGCCAGGCCACCGAGCACCGCGTATTCCGCCAGCAGGCCGCGCACGATCAACCCGGAGCGTGCCCCCAATGCGCGCAGCAGCGCGGTTTCGCGTACGCGCTCGGCGCGCGTACCCTCGATGGCGGCGAGCAGCACGCAGAGGCCGGCGGCCAGCGTGAACAGGAAGATGAATTCCACCGCGCCGACGATGCGGTCGACGATGCCACGCACCTGGCTCATCATCGCCTCGATATCGAGCACGGTGATGTTCGGGAACGCGCTGATCAGCTCACGTAGCAGCGTGCGGTTCTCGGGCTCCAGCTTGAAGCTGGTGAGCCACTGTGCGGCCACGGCGGTATCCAGCGTGCCGGTCGGCGCCAGCAGAAAGAAGTTG
>JBFJKG010000472.1:0-2186 GCA_041635075.1 Solimonas sp. | reverse complement strand
GCGGGTGCGGCCCAAGTCCAGCGAGCACTGCACTTCGCTGGCACCCGCGGCGCGCGCCTTCAACAATGCATCGTGCACCGGCAGCGTCAGCAGCGGCGTCGGATCAGGAATGCAAGAGCTTTCAACTGAAGGCATGCGGGCGAGCGGGGAGCGGTTGGGGCTCGATGTTACGTGTCGCGCGCGAGGGCTAGCGCAAACTCGTCCGGCAGCGCCGGCGGCGCTGGGCGAAGTTCGAGAGTTTGGTGCGCCCGACAGGATTCGAACCTGTGACCCTTGGTTTCGGAAACCAATACTCTATCCAGCTGAGCTACGGGCGCGTGGCGCGGATTCTAAACGTCTGCGCCGGTTTGCGCTGCAACTTTCGGTGAATCGGCAGGCCGGGGCCTATTCAAACCAGGCCTCGACCCGATTGCGTCCCTCGCGTTTAGCCCGGTACAACGCGGCGTCGGCATTACGCAGCAGCTCCGCCAGATCGCGGGTAGTGCTGCGCAGGGAAGCCACGCCCAGACTGGCCGTGAAGCCGATCTCCTTGCCCGGGCTGATCACCAAGCGCTGTTCGGCAATGCGTCGCCGCAGGCGCTGCGCGAACTCCATCGCGGGCTCCTTGTTGGCGCGGGGCAAGGCCAGCGCGAACTCCTCGCCGCCAATGCGTCCGCAGATGTCGATCTTGCGCACGTCCTTGGCCAGGGTATGGGCCAATACGGCAATCGCCTTGTCACCGACCTCATGCCCGTAGGTGTCGTTGATCTTCTTGAAATGATCAATGTCGATGATGACTACCGAGAACGGCTCAGCGAAACGGCGTGCACGGTCGATCTCCAGTGCTGCCTGCTCCATGAAGTGCCCGCGGTTGAAAAGCCCGCTGAGCGCATCCCGGGTTGCACGCTGGTAAAGCTGGTCCTCGCGCTGCTTCTGCTCGGTGACATCCTGAAACACTTCGACGAATCCCAGCAGTTCACCGGACTCGGACCGCAGTGCATCCAGCGAACATTGGGCCATGAAGTCGTCGCCGTTGCCCCGGCGACGGCGCTGCTCATCCCGGCTGTGGCGATTGGCGCGCACGAACTCCAGGGTTCGCTGCGGCACCCCTTCGCGGGCGGGGCTCTCCGCGAACAGGCTCGAAAACGGCTGGCCGATGATCTCGCCCTCGGGAATGCCAGTGATCTTGGCGGCCCCCTGGTTCCAGCTGCGCACGCGGCCCGCGCGGTCAATCAGGTAGATGCCGAACGCGGTAACGCCGCGCACCATGTCAGAGTACTTGTCCGGATCTCTGCGCAGCAGGTTCTCATGGCGGTCAGGCAAAAAGTCGGCGATGCCCTCGGCGCCCATCGTCCTGGGTCTGTAGGGGTCCGGTACCGTAGCGCGTGTCCTGGGGGGTGACTGCTGCATGGTTGCATTCTAACCAGCACGCGCCCCTCGGCCAGTAGGAAATGGCCTGCATCGCTGCCGGACGATAACGCGCCCGGGCATCCCAAAAGACGCAGCCCGTCGTCAGCTGGGGCAATATGTCGGTGCCCCTGCCCTGGAACTCCGTTCGACGCAGGAGGCAGCGCCCACGCCCGCTTTCTCAGACCGCACCCACCGTGAACGACCTCCACGACCTGCAGCTGATCCTCCGCTCCCACTTCCCGATCGTCATCGTAGAGACGCAGGAGGAAGCGCGCCTGCTGTCGCTGCTGGAGCGCCACTGCGGCCAACAGCAATGCCCCCTGTATAGCTGGAGCGTAGCCGACGGCCTGCGCGGGCATGCCGGCAGTCCTGTCGACGGCCCGCATGCCGGCGACACGCGCGAACTGGAGGGCGCCCTGAGGTTCATCGAGGCCTCGCTGTCGATCGGGGTCTACGTGCTGTGCGACGCGCACCCGTTTCTGACGGACCCTGCGCTGCAGCGCAGGGTCAAGCAGATCGCGCTGGCCTATCCAAATCGCGCTCGTACGCTGGTGTTCGTGGGCCATCGCATCGAACTCCCGGCGGAGCTGCAGCGGATGGGCGCGCGGTTCCAACTTTCGCTGCCCGACGCCCAGCAATTGCGCGCGCTGCTGCGCGAGGAGGTACGCCTGTGGGAAGCAGAACCGCGTCTGGACAGCAAGCTGCGGGGCGAACCCGAGGCCGCTCAGATGCTGGTGCAGCACCTGAATGGCTTGACGGCCGATGGCGCGCGCCGCTTGATTCGGCAGGCGATCCGC
>JBFJKG010000471.1:0-2189 GCA_041635075.1 Solimonas sp. | reverse complement strand
CGGCCATCGCGCCAATGATGGCGGTGACTGGCGTAACCAGCAGCGGATACAGGCTCAGGGCCAGACCCAGCCATAACAGCGGCAAGGTCAGATCATCTGGCAGCAGCTGCGTATGCAGGTCGATCACCGCCAGTGCGATCAGGAATCCGGTCAGCACCAGGGCCCCGGCCAGCTGCGGACTCCATCCGAAACGGCACGCGCAGAGACCAAACAGTAGGCCCGTCAGCGCTTCCACCAATGGGTACTGCACCGAGATCGGCGTGCGGCAGGCGGCGCAGCGCCCGCGCAACAGCAACCAGCCCAGTACCGGCAGGTTGTGCCACGGCTTGATGGCCGTCTTGCAGCCCGGGCATCGCGAGGGTGGGTAGATCAGCGAGTAGCGCTCGCCCGCAGGCGCCGGCTCCAACTCAAGGATCTCGCGCGCCTCGCGTTGCCAAGCCAGCTCCATCATCCTGGGCAGGCGCAGCGTCACCACATTCAGAAAGCTGCCGACCAACAGGCCCAGCACCGAAACCACGGCGACAAGCAGCGCGGGATCACTGCGGATCCCTTCAAAGACGAGCATGGTCGGCTATACCGGTTGTGAGATCAGATCGCCTGACCCAGCTTGAAGATCGGCAGGTACATGGCCACCACCAGACCGCCCACGAGCACGCCCAGGATCGCCATGATCATCGGCTCCAGCAGGCTGGACAGGGCATCAACCATCGCGTCCACCTCGGCCTCGTAGAAATCCGCGACCTTGGCGCACATGGCGTCCAACGCACCGGACTCCTCGCCGATGGCGATCATCTGCACCGCCATGTTCGGGAACAAGCCGGACATCTGCATCGTCAACTGCAGCTGCTGGCCAGTGGCAACCTGATCTTTCATCTTCATGATGGTCTCGGTGAAGATGATGTTACCGGCGGCTTTGGCCACCGAATCCATCGCCTCAACCAAGGGGACACCGGCGGCAAACATCGTTGAAAGCGTGCGTGCAAACCGCGCGACCGCCGACTTGTAGAGAATGTCACCCACGACCGGGACCTTGAGCAGCAAGCGGTCCAGAAAACGGCGGAAGGCCGCCGAGCGGCGCTTTGCCTCGAACAGCCCATAGCCGATGCCGGCACCAACGCCCAGGATCACCCACCACTTTTCCTGCACGTAGTTTGAGAGGTTGATCACCATCATCGTGAACGCCGGCAGATCCGCGCCAAAGCCCTGGAACAATTCCTGGAACTGCGGCACTACGAAGTACAGCAGGATGCCGGTCACGATGAATGCCACCACCAGCACCGCCGTCGGATAGGTCAGCGCCTTCTTGACCTTCTTCTTGATCGCCTCGGTCTTTTCCTTGTAGGTCGCGATCTTGTCCAGCAGCGCCTCCAGCGTACCGGAGCGCTCGCCGGCATCGACCAGATTCACGACCAGATCATCGAACTGCAGCGGATACTTGCTCAGCGCATCAGAGAACGAATTTCCGCCCTCGATGTGCGCCTTCATGCCCATGATCATGTCGCCGACGCTGGGGTTGTCATGACCGCGGCCGACAATCTCCAGTGCCTGTACCAGCGGCACACCCGATGACATCATTGTTGCCATCTGTCGCAGGAAGATCGATATATCACCGCTGGTGATCTTCTTCTTGGAGCGGCTGCCGAACAGCGCGCTCTCTTTGCGTACGGAGATGGGGTTGACACCCTGCCGCCGGAGCTGACCTTTGATGTAGCTCTCGGACGGGCCGACTGAAGAGCCCTTGATACGGTTGCCTTTGCGGTCCGTACCCTCCCATTTGTAGCTGTGTTCCTTGACAACGACTGCCTGAGCCATGGACTTCCCCTGCGCGCTTACTCAGCCATGGTACAGGCATTCGCCTGCGCCAGATCGAGTGCGCCATCTTTGACTTTCTTGAGTGCGGACTGCCGCAGATCCTTGATGCCTTCCTTGGCCGCCTGATCGGCAATCTCGATCGCACTGCCGCCTTCCATGATGATGCGGCCCATCGCATTGGAGAATGGCATGACCTGGTAAATGCCGGTACGGCCCTTGTAGCCACTGCCCTCGCACTGGTCGCAACCGACAGCCTCGTAGATCGTGAATCCGGGGGTATTCAATTCTTCCTCGGTGAACCCCTGCTTCAGCAGTTCCGCGCGTGGAATGTCGGCAGGGCGCTTGCAGAACTTGCACAACTTGCGCGCCAGGCGCTG
>JBFJKG010000470.1:0-2193 GCA_041635075.1 Solimonas sp. | reverse complement strand
TGACCATGGCGCGCTTTGTCGAGGTGATTACCGATGAGGCCGTGCGAGCCGTCGCGAAATCGATGCCGGATGCCGCGGTGCTGCATTTGGGCTATTTCGTCGAATCCCCTCAGCGTCTGACCGAGTTGGTGGCGCTATTCGACGACCGGCGGATTCACGCGATCGTCACTGCAGCGGCGGCCGATCCCGAGCGCCTATGGCCGGAGGCGCTGTCGCTGATGGCCCAGGTGGATACTGCCGCGTGCGAGCGCCTGGCGCGCCTCGGGCTCGCTGGCGACGAGGCGGTACTGCTAAGTCTGTTGCAATCCGTCAATCGGCAGCAACTGCATCGTGACTTGCTGGCGGTGCTGCAGCGGCTCTCTCCGGAGACGCTGGCGAGCGTCGGCGGCTATCCGCGACTCGCCGATGCAGAGCTGCTGGGGCCTACGTTTGTAGCGGCGGCTCGTGAAGGCGCGCTGAGGCACCTGTTCCCGTTGGCGGTGACTTTGCCGCCGCCGCTGCTGGTTAATCTGGCGTCACGCCTGGAGCGGTTGCCTGCCAAGGTGGCGCGCGGGGCTGCCCGTGATCTGGCAACCCCTGAGTGCGCGGCCCCGCTGCGTCACGATTGGATCCGGCTGCAGCATCTGATCCCCGCCCCTTGGCTGCCTGCTTCACTGGGGGGCCAGCAATGAGCCGGCGGAAGAAGCGCGCGATGGTTCTGGCTTGCGCCCTCCCAACTGCCGTCAGACCAGAGTTTTAAGTCATAGTGCGCGCCTGAAGCCGGCCGCGCCGCCCCATACTGTTTGCCTACGGAGCCCGTCGTGATTCCATTTCAACTGCAGGTCATGTTCTTCAAGCTGCTCATGCTGGTGCTGAAGTTGGCGACCAAGGTGCTGACTTTCCGTCAGCCGGAGCTGTTTACCGGCCCAGGTTCGTCGCAGCAGCTATGCACGGCCATCGCCAAAGCGGGGGTGAAGAACCTCCTGATCGTCACCGATGCGATGCTGGTCAAACTGGGGCTGCTGCAGGCGATGCAGGACACGCTCAAGGAGCAGGGTGTCGCGTTCGTGGTTTATGACGGCGTGCAGCCGGACCCGACCATTGCCCAGATCGAGACCGGCCTGGAATTGCTGAAGCGCGAGGGCTGCACGGCGATCCTCGCCGTCGGTGGCGGTTCGTCCATCGATGCGGCCAAGGTGATTGCCGCACGTGCCACCAATCCCTACCGGATTTCACGCATGGCCGGTCTGATGCGCCTGATTCGGCGACCGATGCCGCTCTATGCAGTGCCCACCACGGCCGGCACGGGTTCCGAAGTCACGATTGCGGCCGTGGTGTCGGATCCGGCGCAGTCGCGCAAGTTTGCGATCATGGACCCCAAGCTGGTTCCGGTCGCCGCTGCGCTGGACGCCGCGCTGATGGCCGGGCTGCCGCCACCGATCACCGCTGCCACCGGTATGGATGCATTGACCCATGCGGTCGAGGCCTACATCTCCCGTAACGCGACTGCGGCGACGGACGCGGAGGCTCTGGAAGCCACGCGACTGATCATGATCAACCTGCCCAAGGTCATGAAGAACGGTGCCGATCTGGACGCCCGCCAGAGCATGGCGCTAGCTTCATTCAAGGCGGGGGTCGCGTTCACTACCGCCGGGGTTGGCTACGTGCATGCCATTTCCCATAACTTTGGCGCGCGCTATCACGTGCCTCACGGTCTGGCCAATGCCATCGTGCTGCCGTATGTCCTTGACTATTCAAAGTCCGAATGCGTCCCGCGTCTGGCGCAGCTGGCAGTCGCGGCCGGCCTGAGCAAGGGCGGTGAAAGTGAATCCGAATTAGCGGACGCGTTGATACGCCACATCCGTGCGATGAACGCAGAATTCGGTATCCCGACCAAGGTCGAGAAGCTGAAGGCTGCGGATATCTCTGGCATTACCGACGCGGCACTGAGCGAAGCGCACTGGACCTACGCGGTGCCACGCTACATGGACAAGCCCACATGTGAGGCCTTGGTTACGCGGATGCTGGCCTGAACGAGGCGCGGAGCAGCGGGCCGGCGCCCATGCGCCGCTGCCTTGGGTGGCTGCTCGCAATTGCTCTGTTTGGCGCCATCGTGTGCCCGGCGCAGGCCACGCCTGCCTGGGTGGTGCTGGTACGCCATGCCGAGAAAGTCGAATCCCCAGGTAGCGACCCCGAACTGTCTGCGGCAGGCGA
>JBFJKG010000469.1:0-2196 GCA_041635075.1 Solimonas sp. | reverse complement strand
GGACTGAATCAGGTCATGCCGCGCCAGCGCCTCGATGCGCAGCAGACCATCCATCAGCTGCTGCAGCAGCGTATGGAATACGACGTACTCGGCGCTGCCGCGCACGCCAGCTAGCGGAGTCGCCGGCAACGACGCCACCGCTGCAGCGGTGGCGAGCGCGCCGGCTCGGCTCGGCTCCGGAATCGGCTCGCGGCCGGCGTCGTACTTGAGCAGGGCCTGATAGATGCCCATGCGCATCTCGTGCCGCTGCTTCGGTGGCAGACCAAGCTGTGACGACAGCTGGGCGACGAACTCGATGATGGCGCCCGGCCGCTGCTGCGCGAAGGCTTGGTCCCAGAGGCGCAGCGCGATCTGGACCTGGGCTTCGTCGAGCGCGCCCACCAGCCCGACGTGCAGGGCCTTGCGACGACGCGCGATGTCGGTGGCTTGAATGCTCATGGACGTAGGCTCAGGACTTACCGCCGTGGGTCAGATCCTTCTGGAATTCCGGGTAGCCGATTTCTGCGTGCTCGGTGAAATCCAGACCGCGTTGCTCGTGCAGGCTGCTGGCGCGCAGGCCGATGGTCTTCTTCAGTATCCAGAACACCAGAAATGCAGTGGGGAATGCCCACAGGAATGCGGTGGAGATGCCGATCAGCTGTACGACGATGCGATCCAGATTGAGTAAGTCACCCTTGTAGAACAGGCCCGCAGCGAGCGTGCCCCAGGCGCCGCAGAAGCCATGCACGGGAATGGCGCCGACGGCATCATCGAGCTGCATGCGTTCCAGCAGTGACGCACCCACCACGCTGATGACGCCACCGATGGCACCAATCAGCAGCGCGAACCCTGGGGTGACGGTGGCGCAGGGCGCGGTGATGGCAACCAGACCGCCAATTGCGCCGTTGACGCCCAGGCTCATCAGGATGGGCTGTCGCAACAGCCGCTGCGTCATCAACGCCGCCGCAAAGCCGGTGGCACCGGCGAGGTGCGTGTTGACGGCGATGATGCCGACATCGGGGCTCGCGGCCAGCGTCGAGCCGCCGTTGAAACCGAACCAGCCCAGCCAGAGGATGAAGCCGCCGAGTGCGACCATCGGCAGGTTATGCCCCGGAATGGGGCGTGCGCGGCCGTCAGCGCCAAAGCGCCCGAGTCGTGGACCCAAGGCGATGACGCCGGCCAGCGCACACCAGCCGCCGATGGAGTGCACGACCGAGGAGCCAGCAAAGTCTACGAAGCCCATGCTGCGCAGCCAGCCTTCGCCCTCGTAGTAGCTGCCCCAGGCCCACGCGCCGTAAAGGGGATAGATCAGGCCGGTCACGACCATTGAACTGATCACATACGGCGTGAAGCGCATGCGCTCGGCGACCGCACCGGAGACGATGGTGGCCGCTGTGGCTGCGAACATCAGTTGAAAGATGAAGAACACCGCGTCGGAGTTCTGGTCCAGTGTCGGCAGAAAATGACTACTGCCGAACCAGCCGCTGTTGTTGCCGAACATCAGGCCGTAGCCGACCAGCCAGAACGCGATCACGCCGTAACACATGTCGGCGTAGTTCTTCATGATGACGTTGATCGCATTCTTTGCACGCGACATGCCGCCTTCCAGCAGCGCAAAGCCCGACTGCATGAAGAACACCAGCGCCGCGGCGGTGATGGTCCAGGCAATGTCAGCGGGCGCATCCAGTGTTCCGGCCAACGCTGGCAGCGGGATCAGTGCAACGAGCAGCAACAGCGGGGCGCGCAAGCCAGGCATCTCGGCAACTCCTGCAAGTGAGGATCTGAACAGACGTTCAGTAGCGCTTACGCAAAAGCAGGGCCAAGTTGCGACGCTTGCGCACAAGATGCTGAGTAAGCTGGATTTTCGATGGCAATCGCGGTTGCTCAAAAGGCCGCGCTACGGGTTTGACCCTGCGCCTCGCGGCACGCATAGTCGGCGCGGAAGGAGTTATTCAAAAGGAAGCGCATGAACGCCCCGTCACCTCCCCCCAAAGCCGGCAAGCGGCGCCTGGTTCTGCCGCGCCCCAATGGCCCCGCACGGCGCTGGAGCCTGCATGCTCCGGCCGCGGCACGCATGGTGCGCGTTACCGAAATCAGGCCGGAGACCGATGACACGGTAACGCTGCTGCTGGAGTCAGAGGATGGCCGGCCGATCCCGTATCGCGCGGGCCAGTACCTGACGCATTGCTTTGACGTGGGTGGCGAGAGCCTGCGCCG
>JBFJKG010000468.1:0-2197 GCA_041635075.1 Solimonas sp. | reverse complement strand
TGCGGCCGTCCAGCACCACGTCGGTGTCGGCACCCAGCACTGGCCGGCCGCGGCCTTGCGTTGCGGCAACTGCCTGGGCTTTCTCCAGTGCCATCCGCACGGCGTAGGTAGCCGGCTCCTCACCCGCGCGCGGCCCTTCCTCGATGTCTGCGGCGCGGACGGTGAATCGCACGCCGATCTGACTCAGCAGTTCCTGCCGACGCGGGGACCTGGACGCCAGAATCAGCTGCGGTGCATCGGTCTCGTCAGCGGGCATGTCAGTGCGCTAGGGTGTCAGTTCAGGGCAATTTTGAATTCAGGAGTACCGCTATGAACCAGTCTAGCGCGAGCGTTCGTGACCGCGTTTCCCCAGAAGAGTGGCAGACCCGTGTGGACCTGGCGGCAGCCTACCGGCTGGTGGCGTATTTCAAATGGGATGACTTGGTCTTTACCCACATCTCGGCGCGGGTGCCGGACTCGGATCACCACTTCCTGATCAACCCCTACGGCCATCTGTTCGAGGAGATCACCGCCAGCTCGCTGGTCAAGGTCGATCTGCAAGGTCGCAAGGTGATGGACACGCCACATGAGATCAATCCCGCCGGCTTCACCATACACAGCGCCATCCATGCCGCGCGGGAAGACGCGCAGTGCGTCATGCACATCCACTCTCTGAACGGCATTGCGGTCTCCGCGCAGAAGGACGGGGTCTTGCCGCTGTCCCAGCAGTCGCTGTTCGTGCTGGCCGCGCTGGCCTACCACGACTACGAGGGCGTGGCCCTGAACGAAGCCGAGAAGCCGCGCCTGGTCGCGGATTTCGGCAGCAAGAATTTTCTGATGTTGCGCAATCACGGGCTGCTGACGGCAGCCGGCAGCATCGCCGACGCCTTCCTGTTCATGTACCTGTTTGAGGCCGCCTGCACGATCCAGGTGCGTGCGCAGAGTGGCGGCGGCCCACTGACCCTCATCCCCGCGCCGATACTCGCCGGTATCCAGCAGCAGGCGACCCAGGTCACCCGAGGGCTAGGGGGTCAGCTGGCCTGGCCCGGCCTGCTGCGCCGGCTGGACCGCGTGAATCCTGGTTATCGCGAGTAAGCGCGGCCGATCAACCCGACCAACGCCAGTTGCCAGGGCAGCAGTAGCGCGATCCAGGGACCCTGCAGCTGAGCGCCGGGCAGCCACTGCAGCGGTATCGTCAGCACTGCACCCGCCGCCACCAACAGCGCAGTGACCACAGACAGCTTCGAGACACGCCAGTTCGCCGCACGCGCACCGATCCAGGCTGGCAGCAACAACAGGCTCAGCGGGTTCAGCAACAGCAGGTTGTGGTTACCCCATATCGCCCAGTGCTCGGTCAGGGTCCAGCTCGCCAGCAGCACCAGGCCCAGCCCGCCTAGCACCGTGACGCTGGCCGCACCGAGCACGGCCTGAGCCCGACGCGCCACGGCATAGCCGCGAAAATGTCCCAGCCCCAATAGCAGCGCGGCCAGCAGTATTCCGGCTGCCAATGCGGGCCACACCGGGTCTCGCGACGGGACCGTCACGGTCGCAGCCGGGGCCATGGGCGCCAACAACCAGCCCTCGGCCTCGACCAAGGGCCGCGACGCACCACTGGCATCTGTGATCCGTGCCTGTCGTAGTGCCTGCATCAGCACTTCGGGGAGAAAGCTGTGCTGCCAGAGATTCAGCGGCACATCCCCGGCCGGTCCGAGCAGCAGATCCATGCCGAGCGCCAGCGCTGGCTGTGGCGCCATCAGCCGCGCGATCTCGCCGCGATACGTGCTGCTGGCCGGTGACAACTGCTGCGCCAGCAACTGCGGGCGCAGTGCACCGTCCAGCGTACGATCAATCGCATCGCGTACGCGGGTCGAGCAATTGGAACTGAAGTAGTCGTAGCGATAGTCCGCGTTCTCGGGACGCGCGTTCCAGGCCAGGAATGCGGCCAGTTCGCGCCGCCGAGCCGGACGCAGACCCAGGCGTTGCTCATAGGCCCAGCGCCCCTCGTGCTGATACGGCAACAGCGCGTCGTACAGCGGTTGCTCCGCCAGACGGTATTGCATGCGCCCGCGCGCGAAGTTCAGGAAGAAGTTCTTCTGCGCAAAATCAAAGATGCCGTAGTTGTACAGGCGCTGCCGGCCGTCCAGCTCGCGCACCAGCAGGGCGTTGTGGCCGAAGCGCTGCCAGTAGATATCCCCCGGCGCGAAGGTGACCACGCTGA
>JBFJKG010000467.1:0-2200 GCA_041635075.1 Solimonas sp. | reverse complement strand
CTGCAGATGTTGCGCTGGCGGCAGTGGACGCAGCCGGTGGATCTGGCTGCATTGACCAGCGCCGTCTGCGATGTTTCCGCGTTCTGCGACGCGGCGACGGCGCTTGAGCTGCCGCGGCCGGCGGTGGACGCGGTTCGCGAAGGCGCCGGTCTGGTGACGCTGGGCGTGGACGGCGGGACCGTGCATACGCGGTTCATCGACGGTGCCGAACTGGATCCGGAAGATCCCGCCGGCTATCTGGCCGCACGTGGCTGGCATCTGGATGCGGCTGTTGCGGCGCTCTCCGGATAACACACATGAGTGTGCGCATCGGCCCGGTCTGTTCAATGCTGCTGCTGTCGGCGCTGCTGCTGTCGGCGCCGTTGCAGGCGCAGAGCACGAGCGACGTCGGCAGTCTGGGCGTGGAGGCCGGCGCTGTAGAGCGCACCCTTGCAGCGCTGCAGGCGCAGCGTGGGCTGGGCGACAACGTCGCGTTGTATCTGCACAGCCAGGCACAGGATCTGGTGCTGCTGGATGTCGGGGTGCGGATCGACGAGCAGGCACCACGGCGCTATCCCTACAGCAATCACGAGGCGGCGTTGCTGCAAGGCGGCCAGTATCAGCACCGCCTGCTGCAGCTGCGGCTGCAGCCCGGTGTGCATCGCCTGCGTGCCGACTATGTCGCCCGCGAGGCAGGCGCCAAGCCCGGCACACCGCCGC
Source organism: Solimonas sp. (assembly GCA_041635075.1). GTDB lineage: Bacteria > Pseudomonadota > Gammaproteobacteria > Nevskiales > Nevskiaceae > Solimonas. The sequence continues at coordinate 1,501 of JBFJKG010000467.1, read as the reverse complement.
TGCGCGGCCACATTGACAGCATGATCAGTGTCTCCGAGCACGCAACCGCGTACACGCTGCAGCTTGATGGTGGTGGCTGGTTGCGGGGCCCCGCATTGATGCTGCGGCCCGCCGCCGATGCCGACGCCCACGCGGCGGCGCACATTGCATTTCTGCGTGCCGGCGGCCGCACGCTGCAGGCCTTGCGTGAACAGGCGCGACTGCCGGTTGCCGAGCTAGGCGCGCCGCAATCCGGTGTCGTGCCGGCGTCACCGCTGGCGGGTACACCGACAGCGGCGACCCGGTACAACGCGGCGATCGACGCGATAAACAACGGACATGCCGCCGAGGGGCGCGCCTTGCTGGCGCAGCTTGGGCGTGCGGAGGCGGACGACGGCCCGAGCTGGGCGCTGCGTGATCTGGCCAACCTCACGCTGGGCTATCAGGCCATGCGCAGCGGCAATGACGGTGTGGCCATACAGGCGCTGCAGCAGGTGCGCAGCCCGGGTCCGTACTCCAACCCCGCCCTGCTGGGCCTCGGTTGGGCGTGGCTGCTGCCCAGCGCCGCAGCCGAAGGGGGTGGCCTGACGCAGCCGCTGCTGCGGCCGCGCGATGCTGACACCACCGCGATTGCCAGACGCGCTACGCCGTTCCGCTACGCGGATGCGGTTGCCGATGGCGCGCTCGCCGATCGCCTGCGCAGCGCACTGGTGCCGTGGGGCGAGTTGATCGGGCGCGACCCCACTGACCCTGCGGTGCAGGAAGGGCTGCTGGCCGTGGCCTACGCACACGCCCATATCGGTGCGCACGAGCAGGCGCAGCGCTACTACCAGCGCGCGGTCGAGTTGTATCAGAACACGCACGCCCATCTTGGGTCCGCGCTCAGCGCCATCGAGCATGGCGAGCTGACAGCCGGGCTGATCACCGGCACCGATGACGGCGGCTGGGGCGGATGGTTGCCGCAGTTGCCGGAGCCGCGCTGGTGGCTCACTGATCCGCCGAACGCGCCGGCCAACTTCTATCTCGACCTGCTGCTGGCCGATGACGCAGCGCGCGCTGCGCTGTTCGACAGCCGCGAGATCTGGACGTTACAGCGTTGGCTTGCCGAGCAGGCTATCGACCTCGCGCTGGCGGCGGCGCCGGCGGAGATTCGGGCGCGCAACGCAGCATTGCGTCATCGGGCAGCAGCGGTGGCCGCGACCCGTGCGCAGGCGCTGGAGCGGACGGCGCACGCCACACTGGAGCAGCGACGGCGCTCCACCGAGCGCTATCTGGCGGAAGCGCGCTTTGCACTGGCGCGCATGCACGACGGCCCCGAGGGGGGCATGCCATGAGGTGCGCGGCGGCGACCGGCTGTGCCCTGCTGCTGGCGGTGAGTGTGGCGGCGGCGGATGCGCCACCGACGGTCGGCAGCGTGACCCAGAACAACGGGCGCAGCAGCGATGGCTGGTTCACGATCAAGACGCCGAGCATCATCCGTGTCACGCCTTCGGACCGGATCACGGCGGACTCCCGTATCGCG
>JBFJKG010000466.1:0-2200 GCA_041635075.1 Solimonas sp. | reverse complement strand
TTTCTACCCGCCAAGCAAGGCGCACGCCGTCAGCGTCTACAGGCATTGGCCGATGAGAACCGCACGCTGATCTTCTATGAGTCAAGCCATCGCGTGGTTGACGCCGTAGATGATCTGATTGCCGTATTCGGTGCTGAGCGCCCCGTTTGCGTTGCGCGCGAACTGACCAAGCTCTATGAGGAAAGCCATACCGCGGGCGCCGGCGAGATTGCCGAGTGGCTGCGTGACAACCCGAACCGTACGCGTGGCGAGTTCGTGTTGGTGGTGGCTGGCGCGCCCGCACACCAGGCGCCTCTCCAGCTTGAGAGTGAAAGGGTGCTGCGACTGCTGCTTGCGGAACTGCCGGCCTCGAGCGCCGCGCGTGTTGCCGCTGCGATCACGGGTGACCGCAAGAAGGCGCTGTATCAGCTGGCCCAGCAACTCAGTGACAACCATGACAGCGAAGGAGCCTCCTCATGAAGCCATTACTTGCAGCAGCGCTGGCGCTGGCAGCCGTCGTCACACCGCTCGCGCATGCACAGACCACAACGCCGGAAGCTGCGGTCGCGGCCCTGCATGAGTTGTTCGATACCGAGTGGCAGCGCAGCCTTCAGGAGAGCCCGGAAACTGCGACCTACCTTGGCGACAAGCGCTACAACGACCGCTGGGACACGCTGACGCTGGAAGCCATCGCCGCCAGCCATGCCGGTGATCGCGCTGCATTGATTCAACTCCAGGAGATCGCGCGCGATCAACTGCCGCCTCCGGAACAACTGAACTACGACCTGTTTCGCTATCAGCTCGAGGATCGCATCGAGGGCTACGGCTACCGCCGCTTTCTGATCCCGATGAATCAGCGTGGGGGTGTGCAGACGGCGGACGAGATCCTCGATCTGATGCGCTTCGAATCGCTGCAGGACTACGAAGACTGGCTGCAACGACTGCGCGCGCTGCCGGCGCTGATTCAACAGAACCAGGCCCTGCTGGAAGCGGGCGTCCGCGAACAGCGGCTGAATCCGCGCATCGTCATGCAGCGGATTCCTGCTCAGATCGAAAAGCAGATTGTCGGAGACGCGGAGCGCAGCCCGTTCTACAGGCCGTTCCTGACGTTTCCGGACAGTGTGGGGGCCGAAGACCGTCTGCGCCTGGCGGCCAGTGCGCGCACGCTGATCGCGGATGCAGTGGTTCCGGCGTACCGACAGCTGCTTGCCTACTTCAATGACGTGTATCTGGACGCCTGCCCCGAGGAAGTGGGCGCCTGGGCACAGACCGACGGCGAACAGCTCTACGCCTATCGGGCACGTCATTTCACAACCACGAAACTAACCCCGGACCAGATTCACGCCATTGGCCTGAGCGAAGTCAAGCGCATCCGCGCGGAGATGGAAGGCATCAAGAAGCAGCTCGGCTTCAAGGGCTCGCTGACGCGGTTCATGGAGCACCTCAGGGACGATCCCCAGTACTACTACCGCTCCGGTGACGAACTGTTCCAGGCGTACCTTGCGTTGTCCAAGCGGGTGGACCCTGAGCTGACGCGCCTGTTTCATACGATTCCGCGGCTGCCCTATGGCGTACGCCCCATACCCGAAAACATCGCGCCTGATACGACGACGGCGTACTACATGCCCGGTGCCGCGGACGGCACCCGCGCCGGCTATTACTACGTCAATCTGTACCGGCCGGAATCACGTCCCAAGTACGAGATGGAGGCGCTGACCCTGCATGAGGCCGTGCCCGGCCATCACTTCCAGATCGCGCGTGCGCAGGAACTGGGTGAACTGCCGGACTTTCGTCGACACGGCGACGGCTTCACCGCGTTTGTGGAGGGCTGGGGGCTGTACGCCGAGTCGCTCGGCGAGGAACTGGGTTTGTATCAGGACCCCATCAACAAGTTCGGCGCACTGACTTATGAAATGTGGCGCGCCGTCCGTCTGGTGGTGGACACCGGCCTGCACCACAAGCATTGGTCACGCAAGCGGGCCATCGAGTACTTCAAGGACAACGCTGCAAAATCCGAGCTCGATATCGTCAACGAAGTCGATCGCTACATCGCCTGGCCCGGTCAGGCATTGGCCTACAAGATCGGCCAGCTGAAGATTCGTGAACTGCGCACCCGCGCCGAGGCGGCGCTGGGCGAACGCTTCGACGTGCGCGGCTTTCATGACCGCGTGTTGAGCCGGGGCGCGGTGCCGCTGGATTTCCTCGAACGCGATATCGACGC
>JBFJKG010000465.1:0-2201 GCA_041635075.1 Solimonas sp. | reverse complement strand
GGCGTTGTTGACCAGAATATCGAGGCGCCCGAACTGCTGGTCGATGTCGCTGATCAGTCGTTGTATGTCGCTGCTGCTGCCGGCGTGCGCCGCCATCACCGTGGCCTGGCCGCCACTGGCCTCGATCTTGGCGCGTACTTTCTCCAGATCGTCGGCCTTGCGCGAGGACAGCACCACGTGCGCGCCCTGTTCAGCCAGCAGCCGGGCAGTTGCCTCGCCAATGCCGCGCGAGGCGCCGGTAACCAGAGCGATCCGCCCGGACAGATCAAACAGTTGTGTGGCCATGGTAGTGGTCAGCCTATTGGACGGTAACGGGGCCTTGCTGATTGCGTCCCAGCTTGCGGCCGCCCCGATCGCTCAGTTCGCTATTGAGGCTGACCGTGTACGTGCCAGGGTTATCAACCTTGAACAGCAGCATGCGCGGATTGTTCTCGCTGATTGACCAGCTGCCGGACACGGTTTTTCCTGCGGCATTGCTGACCCGTATGCGCTTGCCGGCGTTGGCCGCGCTGCTGAAATCACCATCGAACATCAACACGATGGCGCGTTCATAGGCAGCCGATCCGGCGTAGACCAGGCCCAGCTCTCCGGGGGCCGACTGCCCCCACCAGGTCGGGGGCGGGGCACTGGAGTTGCCGCCCAAGCGAGGTGCGGAAGTGCCACCCGCAATCGCGGGGGCCTTGGGTGCCGGCTTGGCGGCGGGTTTGGCCGCGATTGCCGGCGCGGGCTTGGGTGCAGCGGCAACGGCTGGGGCCGGGGTGGGCGAGGGTGCCGGCGCAGCAGCGCGCACGGGCTCAGATCGCGCGTCGGTTTCATCCATTGCCGTGATCGGGTCCTCTACGACTTCGTCGGCTGCCGTGCTTTCGGCGACCGCGGGCTCGTTGAATGCATCGGCCTCGGCGTCGGACTCAGCCGTGCTGTCGGTGGGCTCCGGCAAGGGTTCGGTGACTTCCGCCGGCGCTGCGGGTGTAGCGGCGACCGGCCTCTCGGCATCGGCGGCAAAGCTCAGATCGGCGGCCTGAGTGTCGTGGCCGGCGGTGACAGTGCCCTTTTGCGACGGATACATGAACTCTAGAGTGAAGTAGGTGCCAGCGGCCACCGCCACTGCGATGGCCATCATGGTTATGCCTTTGCTCATAGGGTTCCTCTCTCTCCGTATGGATCTGGTTATTGGCGCCCGGCGTCGCGCATTAATTCTAGGGTGCAGATTTCGGCTGCGACGGCCGTTAGCGCCCACAAGGCGCAGCTTGTATTGAGCACACCGTTGCGGGTGCCGACTATCTGACAGACCGCAGAGCGCGTCAATGGCGCTGGCGTCGCGGTGATCCGTGGCCCAGGCGATAGGCCCCGTCGCTTGACACTGCGATAATGCGCCCCATCCATTCGATGTATCACCCAATCACTTTAAGGACGGCCTCGCGATGAACGATCGCTATTTGGAGTTCACTCATTCCGCATTCGGCAAATCTTTTGCGAGCCTGCTGGGGCTACCCACACCGCCACGCCTCAAGCGCGCGGACGGTCCCTGGGCCGAGCAACCGCTGGCCGACCTTCCGGCTCTGGTCGGCGCAGCCAGCGGCTCCGATCTGAGCGAGCCGCTGCTGCGTGAACTCGGCGCCATGGGAGCCACACTGCGCATCGTCCCGGACCACGCCGGCTTGCCGGTGCTGAAGGCGGTGGCGGCAACGGCATCGCTGACGCTGTCCGGCAATCCCGTGGACGGCAGTGGCGAGGCCAGGAATGCAGCCTTGGTGTTCGATGCCAGCGGATTGTCTTCGCCTGCGCAGATGCGCGAGCTTTATGACTTCTTTCAGCCAAACCTGCGCGGAATGGCGTCTAACGCCCGGGTGTTGATCGTGTCACGCGCGCCCGAAGCCCGCAGCGATGTCAACGGCAAGACGGTATCGACCGCTTTGCGTGGATTTGTTCGTTCGCTGGCCAAGGAAGTCGGCAAGAACGGCAGCACGGCCAACCTGCTCGAAGTACAGGCCGGAGGTGATTCCGCGCTGGCCGCTCCGCTGCGTTTCTTCCTGTCGAGCCACTCGGCCTATGTGTCAGGCCAGGTTCTGGAAGTGGGCAAGGGCGGACGTTCCTCGGTGAAGCTGGCCGGCAGCCTCAACGGCAAGGTCGCACTGGTCACGGGTGCCGCACGCGGTATCGGCGCTTCGATTTCCGAGGTGCTGGCCCGGGAAGGCGCCCAG
>JBFJKG010000464.1:0-2202 GCA_041635075.1 Solimonas sp. | reverse complement strand
GGGGGGCCCACTCTGCAGGCAGTACGGCGCGATTAGCAGCGGTCATCTTTCTGGGTTCTCAAAACAAACGGGGCGCTTGCGCGCCCCGGGAATTACCGTAATCGGTGAAATTCTAGGGTTGGGCCTTGAGCTCGTCCACATTGCGAATCGGTTGCGGTTGGCCCTTTATCACGACATCGATGACGATATTGCGCTCAAAGAACACCGAAAAACCTTCGTAGTCCCAGCGCGTGATCGGCGGGTGCTTGGGGGAGCCGCCGCCAACCGGAGCGTACTGCTCGACCGGTTGGCCGTACTGCTTGAGCACCGCTGCCTGCGTCACACCACGCGCCGGGGTGGTGACTGCTGCCGAGGTGTCGGCTTCCGGGATCACCAGCACATCCGCCTGCGCCACGGGGATCACACTGGCGGCAACCCATAGAAAGAGAAAGAAACTCTTGCGCATAAAAGGACTTGGCTGGTAAACCTTAGGCGAACTATACCACTCGCCCCGACGGATTCAATGTCGCGCTTATGGTCGCCGCGGCGGTTCGGAACGGGGGTGGCAGATGGCCGCGGCGGGCGGCAGCGTGATCGAACCCGGCGTTACATATTGCGCCGATACTCGCCGCCGACATCGTAGAGCGCATGGCTGATCTGGCCGAGCGAGTTGTACTTGACCGACTCCAGCAGTGCTTCAAAGATGTTCTCGCGGTTTCTGGCGGTTTTCTGGAGTCTTTGCAGGCTATTTTCGCCGATGCTGTTGCGCAAGCTGCGGAAGTGGGCGACGTTGTCGATCTGCTGTGCCTTTTCTTCCTCGGTGGAGCGGATCAGCTCGATGGTGGTCGCTATCTCCCCGCCGTGATCCTTGGGCAGGAACGTGTTGACCCCGATCAAGGGCAGCGAGCCGTCGTACTTCTTGTGCTCGTAATAGAGGCTCTCTTCCTGAATCTTGCCGCGCTGATACATCGTGTCCATTGCGCCGAGCACGCCGCCACGCTCGCTGATTGCCTCGAATTCCTTGTAGACCGCTTCTTCCACCAGGTCTGTGAGCTGATCAATGACGAAGCTGCCCTGCCAGGGGTTCTCGCAGAAATTAAGCCCCAGTTCGCGATTGATGATCAGCTGGATCGCAACTGCACGACGCACGGAATCCTCGGTAGGCGTCGTGATCGCCTCGTCAAACGCATTGGTATGCAGCGAGTTGCAGTTGTCGAACAGTGCGTACAGGGCCTGCAGTGTGGTGCGGATGTCGTTGAACTGGATCTCCTGCGCGTGTAGCGAGCGCCCAGAGGTCTGGATGTGATACTTCATCATCTGGCTGCGAGCGGAGCCGCCATAGCGTTCCTTCATCGCCCGTGCCCAGATACGGCGGGCCACGCGACCGATGACGCTGTACTCCGGGTCCATGCCGTTGCTGAAGAAGAAGCTCAGGTTGGGCGCGAAGTCGTCGATCTTCATGCCGCGGGCAAGGTAGTACTCGACGAAGGTGAAGCCGTTGGCGAGTGTGAAGGCCAGCTGGCTGATCGGGTTCGCGCCTGCCTCGGCGATGTGATACCCGGAAATCGAGACTGAATAGAAGTTGCGGACCCCGCGATTGACGAACGACTGCTGGATGTCACCCATCATCCGCAGCGCAAACTCGGTTGAGAATATGCAGGTGTTCTGAGCCTGATCTTCCTTGAGGATATCAGCCTGTACCGTGCCTCTGACCACCGACATGGTTTCGGTCTTGATCTTCTCGTAGGTCTCGGCATCCAGCAGCTGGTCACCAGTAACACCTAGCAGGCCGAGGCCCAAGCCGTCGTTGCCTGGAGGCAGTTCGCCTGAATAGCGTGGGCGCTGCTTTCCGCTGAAGAGTTCGGCGAGTTTTGATTCGGCCGCCTGCCAACGTCCTGCATCCGCCTTGAGATACTTTTCGACCTGCTGATCAATCGCGCAGTTCATGAACATCGCCAGTATCATCGGCGCCGGTCCATTGATCGTCATCGATACCGAGGTCGTGGGCGAGCACAGGTCAAAGCCCGAGTACAGCTTCTTCATGTCGTCGAGCGTGGCGATGCTGACGCCGCTGTTGCCGATCTTGCCGTAGATGTCGGGGCGGGTTTCGGGGTCCTCACCGTACAGCGTTACCGAGTCGAACGCGGTCGACAGGCGCGTGGCGCTACCGGCCTGCGACAGATAGTGGAAGCGACGGTTGGTGCGTTCCGGCGTGCCTTCGCC
>JBFJKG010000463.1:0-2208 GCA_041635075.1 Solimonas sp. | reverse complement strand
CAGCCCCTCGGCCCAGGACAGGTCCATCAGCCAGGCGGCGAACAGGCCCGTCAGGCTGGCCGTTACCAGCACACCGACCGTCGCCAGGCTCAGGGCTGGCCGCAGCGCAACCCGAAAACTCTGTATGCGGGTACGCAGGCCACCGTCGAACAGCACCACGGCCAGCGCCGCCGTGGCAGCCAGATTGGCCAGGGCGTAGTTCTGGAACTGGATGCCACCCGGGCCGTCCTCACCAGCCAGCATGCCGATGATCAGAAACACCAGCAACAGCGGCATCCCCAGCCGCGGTGTGATCACCGTTGCAAGAATGCTGACCAGGAACAACAGGCCAGCGAGAAAGATGATCTGGTTGATGAAATCCATTGAGGCCCGGAAGACAATTTGGATGCGCCCGCAGCGCTCCAGCACCGATTATGCCGGGCCGGGGTGCGGTCCTGCCTCTGATTTTGCGGGAGGACCGCTTACCGCCTAGTCGCTGCAAGGCCCGACCGCTATACTCCCGCAGCTAATATTCCGCGCGTACTTGGGAGTTTCTGAAGTGGATCACCAGAACCACGACAAGGTTTTTTTTGTCAATTTCAGCATGGTTATGGGCGGCTTGTTCGCCATTTTCTTCATTTGCATCGTCGCTGCCCGCCTGATCGATACCGGCGAGCTCCACGCTGATCCAGAGGCCAATGCGCGTATTGAAGCCCGCATCAAGCCGGTTGGCTCGGTCATTACCGATGCCGCCGCGTTGCAGCAGCTGGCTGCTGCGGCACCCAAGCGCGAACCGCTGACGGGCGAGCAGGTCAACGAAAAGCTCTGCGCCGGCTGCCATGTCGCAGGCGTGATGGGCGCACCCAAAGAGAACGACAAAGCTGCCTGGGCCGCGCGCAAGGCGGCTGCCGGCGGCGTCGACGGCTTGGTGGCCTCGGCCATCAAGGGCAAGAACGCCATGCCTGCCAAGGGCGGCGATCCGAGCCTGACCGAGGACGAGATCCGCGGCGCCGTCGAAACCATACTGAAGGCTGCCGGCGTCTGATCGCCAGAGCGGGCCGTAGTACCGGGCAACTCGCTTTATCCACGGAAGACAAAAGGGGAGCTTCAATGAAGAAGACTGCCGTTGCTATTGCTGTGTCTGTCGTTACCGGTGTGTTGAGCGTTCCTGCGCACGCGCTGGAAGCCGATGCCAACCTATACGGTGATTTCCGCCTGTCGCTGGGTTATTTCGATTCCGACGCCACCAGCGACGATACCGACATCGACAACAACAACTCACACGGTGGCCTGCGCCTGCTGGTACGCGAAGGCGATATCGCCGCGTTTGTGCAGTACGAGCGTCTGCTCGACAACGACGATGGCACCGCCAACGGCGAAGTGACCCGCCAGTTCTTCGGCGGCATCGTCAGCAGCTACGGCACGCTGGGCTACGGCCGACAGGCCACGGCCTACAAACTGGCGGGCCAGAAGCTGGATCCGTTCTACAACACCTCGGTCGCGGGCATCAGCGGCGCGGTTGGCACCATCAACGGCACCTCGTACGGCCAGTCGGCCCTGACCAACGACAGCGTGGGCAGCGGCTTCATCAACAATCAGATCGCGTACATCTCGCCGACACTCCACGGCGTGACCATCAACGCAGCGGTGTTTGTCGATGATGCGGCGGGAGACGCCGAGGAGCATGACTACGCGCTGGGCGCCGAATACTCGGCGGACGGCATTACCGTCGGCATACAGTCGCTGGGCATCAAGTCAGGCTCGGTTGCGGGCAGTGTCGCCAACTTTTCGAACATCGGACTGACGGGCGCCGCCAATGAAGTCAATGCGGTGCGTTACTACGGCGCCTACGCCCGTGAAGACTGGGGCGTAGGCGCGTCGTACGAACGCCTCGACCTCAAGGCCGGACTGCCGGACCGCGGCTACGGCTTCATCTCCGGCTGGTACGGCCTGACCGACAAGCTGCGTATCGCAGCGGCCTACGGCAACACCGAAGACACACCGTTCGAGGGTAATGCCTACACCCTGGGCGCGTCCTATACGGTGCTGCCTAACCTCAACGTCTATCTGGCCGGCCGCATGGTCGAGCGCGACAACGACTCGGCGCAGCCGAGCGACACCAGTGCGGTTGCGCTGGGCGCCAGCTACACCTTCGACCTTGATCTGAATTGATCTGATCGCATCACCATCGCGGTACGCACTAGGCCGGGGCAACCCGGCCTTTTTATT
>JBFJKG010000462.1:0-2208 GCA_041635075.1 Solimonas sp. | reverse complement strand
CTGGGGGCCTGCACCGCTCGGGCCTCGTAGATCTTCGGTTGCTGCATCTGCTGCACGGCGCGCATCTGCCGCTTGAGGTCATCGAGTACGCGTTCCATCAGGGTCTGCTCTGGTGCGACGTCTTCACAAGTGCCGATGCACGGCAAGCGTTTGCGGTAGATGCCGGCGTTGCTGTCGAGCGGTCCGCGCTCGCCCTCGACGATCATCGGCTCCATGACCTCCGGCACAGCCTCTTCCGCAGCCTCTTCCGCAGCCAGTGCCGCGCCGCCCAGCAGGCTTGTAGCCAGAACAAAGAGAGCAATAGCTGGCGGTGGGGCGATCATGGGGCCTCAGATCTGCGCTGAATGGGTTCACGCTACGCCGCTCGTGCGCAGGCAGCAAGCAGAGACCAGCGCAAAGGCCTTACGAAGAGCAACTCACCGAGATATGGCGCCCTTCAGGCGGTGGTTCCTCTGCGTATTGGGTATGTGCAGGTTGGTCGTCGTAGGGTGCCGCCAGTACAGTCAGCAGCTGCTCCAATTCGGTTGCACTGCCGCGTTCAGCGTCTGCGATCGCGCGTTGAGCCAGATGGTTGCGCAGTACGTATTTGGGGTTGACCGCATTCATTGCAGCAGCGCGCTTGCCGTCATCGCTGGATTCGGCACGCAGGCGTGAACGGTAGTCCGGCAACCATGCGTCCAGCGCGGGAATGTCGTGTATGCCCTGACGCAAGGTCTCGTCGCCGTGTTGGTCGTGACTGCTCACCCCGGCCAATGCTCTGAAGGCGCGGGTGAAATCCGAGTGCCCCTGATGCAGCAGGTTCAGGAAGCGATTGATCAGTTCAATGTCCGATTCGATTGCATCGCGCAGGCCTAACTTCTGGCGCCAGCGTGCGGTCATCGCTGAGGCATAAGCGGGCGGATAGCGCGCCAGCAGTGACTGGCCCACCTCCAGCGCCCGGTCCGGATCGGCATCGAGTAGTGGCAGGCAGGCCTGCACCAGACGGGAGCAGTTCCAGTGGCCGATCTGGGGTTGGCGGTCGTACGCGTAACGCCCACCTTCGTCGGAATGGTTGCAGATATGGTGAGCATCAAAGCCATCCATGAAGCCGTAGGGGCCGTAGTCGAGCGTCAGGCCCAGGATCGACATGTTGTCGGTGTTCATGACGCCATGACAGAAGCCCACCGCTTGCCACTGGGCAATCAGTGTTGCGGTCCGTTCCACGACCCTTTCCAGCCAGGCGAGATACCGGTTGGGCTGATCCCAGCAGTCTGGGAAATGCTCCTGGATGACATGGTCGGCAAGGGGCGCCAGGAGCTCGAACTGTTGTCGGTAGTAGAACACCTCGAAGTGCCCGAAGCGGACATGGCTGGGGCTGACCCTGCAGATCACGGCCGCGCGTTCCAGCGTTTCGCGGCGCACCGGATCATCGCCGATGATCAGGCTCAGGCTCCGCGTCGTCGGAATGCCGAGGTGATGCATGGCTTCACCAGCCAGATATTCGCGCACACTCGAGCGGATCACGGCGCGGCCATCCGCGAAGCGCGAGTAAGGCGTCTGCCCGGCGCCCTTCAGCTGCAAGTCCCAGCTCTGGTGAGCGCCCGTCCGCAATTGCCCGAGCAGGATGGCGCGGCCATCGCCCAGCTGCGGTACCCAGACACCAAACTGATGGCCTGCGTACAGCATGGCCGTAGGCGCACCCCCTGGCAGTGGCGCGTTGCCGGCAAAGATGTTCAGAAAGGTTTCGCCAGCCAGGCTATCCGGATCGATGCCGATCTCGGCCGCAAGTTCGGCATTGGCATGCAACAGCCGAGGGTTCTGTAGCGGTGTTGGCTGCACCCGGCTGCCGTAAGCCTCTCCGAGACCTGCGTAGCGGTTATCCAGCGGCAGATGCTCAAGCGAATAGGACATGGAGGGGGCGACGACGGTATGGGTGCAGGCGGGTGGCAAACGACTCTAATAGACTCACGACATGTGTGATACCCAAGTCTTGATCAGCGAGGACGCCGTCTGGTTCGCAAAGAACTCGGATCGCGAGCCTTCCGAGCCGCAGCCGGTGGTGCGGCTGGCGCCAGTCGCGGAGGACAGTCAGCGCACCGTGCGCGTCACGCATATCGAGATTCCGCAGGTTGCGCGACGACATGCGGTGATCCTCTCCAAGCCCGCATGGTGTTGGGGCGCCGAGATGGGTGTCAACGATGCGGGTGTCGCAATCGGCAACGAGGCCAT
>JBFJKG010000461.1:0-2210 GCA_041635075.1 Solimonas sp. | reverse complement strand
TCACTTTCCCGAGCAGTTGCGAACCGCGACGCTGGCCATTACCCGCAGCCCAAGACTGGGTACCTCAGAGGACATCGCCGCGATGGTGGCGATGCTGATGTCCGACGACGGCGCCTGGATCAACGGCCAGACCCTGGGCGTGGATGGCGGTGCGATGTTGCGCTAGTAGCGATGACTCACCCCAAAGGGTGAAGCCTTGACCGTGCCGCGCCTCCCATGATGGTGGCAACGAGGACACGAGGAGACTCAGATGACACAGGCAGCATTGCCCAAAGGCGCGACCCTGGTGTTTGGCGGCAGTGGCGGTATCGGCCAGGAGGTGGCGAAGAGCTTTGGCCGTGCGGGTTCCGGCGTCGCCATTGTCTACCGCTCCAAGCAGGCGGTGGCCGAGACAGTCGCCGCCGATATCGCGGCCGCTGGCCAGAAGGCGACGATACATGCGGCTGACGTGCGTGAGCCCGCACAGATCCAGGCTGCAGTGCAGGCCGCAATTGCAGCGCACGGCCGTATACATACCGTAGTCTGGGCGGCCGGCCCGGTGGTGGAGCAGGTGCACCTCGCCGAGACTTCTCTGGAGCTGTGGAAGAAGTCGATCGATATCGAGGTGCACGGATTCTTCAACGCGGTGCAGGCCACCCTGCCGCACATGCGTGAACAGGGCGGTGGCTCTTACGTGCACCTGGGCTCGGCGGGGCACGTCTGGTGGCCCGCCAAGGACGGCTTGTCAGTTGCGCCCAAGGCCGCCAACGAAGCGCTGGTGCAGGGCATTGCCAAGGAAGAAGGCAAGAACAACATCCGTGCCAACTCGGTGCTGGTCGGCGTGATCGAGGCCGGCATGTTTCTGGAACTGCTCAAGCGCGGTGTGTTCGATCAGAAATGGACGGATGAGACGCAGAAGCTGCTGTGCATCAAGCGCTGGGGCAAGCCGGAGGAGATCGGCAGTGCCGCGGTGTTCCTGGCCAGCAACGGCTATGTGACCGGACAGCAGATCAACGTCTCCGGCGGATTTGGAATCTAGGACCCACCATGACCCTTGCACTTGAAGACATCGAGCTGATCAAGCGGCTCAAGTATGCCTACTGTCGCTGCATCGACACGGCGAACATGACGGAACTCAAAACCCTGTTCACCGAAGACGCCAGCGTGCTGTACATCGGTGGTTCCTATCGCTTCGAGGCGCAGGGCCGGGACAAGATCCTGGAGGCGCTGGAATACGCGTTTCATGCCGAAGCGGTCGCGTTCCACAGCGTGAATCACCCGGAGATCGATGTGCTCTCGCCCACCGAGGCGGTCGGCACCTGGTATCTGAAGGACTGGTTTCTCGACATGCGCCACAAGATCGTCACCGACGGTACTGCCTTGTACAAGGACAAGTACCTGAAGCGTGACGGCCGCTGGCAGATTCACTACGCATCGTATGAGCGTGTGTACGAGATCGTGACGCCGGTGACCGAGATGCCGAACCTGACTGCCCACATGCTGGGCAAGCTGGGCAAGAAGCTGCCGCCGGCCTGAGCCGGATTAACTGCGTCGTAGTCGCAGCATCGCGCCCAGAACGGCACAGACCATGATGCTGGCCACGACATCGGTCAGCCAGTCCATCGGGTCTGCATGGCGATGCGGGAACTGGCTTTGGATGATCTCATCGACCGCGCCCAACACCGCGATTGCCAGTACGACGACGACGGCGCGCAGGCGCGGACGCACAGCGAGTCCGAAGTACAGAAGGCAGGACAGCACGCCGTAGGCAGTGAGATGCAGCAGCTTGTCGTTGGTGTCACGCAACGGATCAGGTGGCGTGCTGAGCAGGGCGCCGAGCACGATCATGCACAGATAGAACAGCGCGGCGAGCAGTAGCAGATTGCGCTGCACGTCAGGACGGAGGTTGTACACGAGGCGAGGTACGAGCGGGTGAGGCTTGCATGATACCGGCAACCCCATCTGCCCAGGCTCGCTTCGCGTCAGGGGAGAGTCGCATGCAGCAGCAGGATCTGGCGGACGACAGCGTGGCCCTGGTGACCGGTGCCTCGCGTGGCATCGGCCGCGCGGTGGCGCAGCGTCTTGCAGCGCAGGGCGTGCGCGTGGTGGTGACCGCCAGCGAACGATCGCAGGCCGGTCTCAGCAAAACCTGCGAGCTGATTCGTGCGGCTGGTGGCGTTGCTGCGATGCTGTGCTGTGATCTCGCCGATGCAGAAGCCCGCAGCACCTTG
>JBFJKG010000460.1:0-2213 GCA_041635075.1 Solimonas sp. | reverse complement strand
CCGCAGTTGCACACTTTGCAGCAGGCGCTCCAGCACCGGCTGGGTCAGCGGTTGCTCGACTGCAGCGGCCAACATGCGCAGCTGCTCCGCGTACTGCGGCAGTTCGGTACGCCGATGCCAATCCCAGAGCTCGGCGAAGGCTGCGTCGAACTGCCGTTCCTGATCGTCATCGAGGCTGACGTAATCGGAGAGGTGCCAGCGCGCGACCAGGTCCAGACGGTTATAGGCCAGCTGCGTCAGGCTGCAGGCGCCGAGGGCCAATAGCGCCCCCAGCACCGGCAACCAACGCAGACGACGCTGGCGCATACCGGCTCCGGATCAGCCCTTCTGGAACAGGGCGTCCAGTTTCTGCTCGTACTGGTGATAGTCCAGCACTTCGTACAGCTCCTTGCGGGTCTGCATGCTGTCCACCACGTTGCGCTGGTGCCCGTCCTGGCGGATGGCAGCGTAGGCGGTTTCAGCGGCGCGCGACATTGCCCGGAAGGCCGACAGCGGATACAGCACCATGCCCACGCCTTGTTCTGCCAGCTCGTCCTTGCTGTACAGCGGTGTGGCGCCGAACTCGGTGATGTTGGCGAGCACCGGCACCTTCACGGCGTCGACAAACTGCTTGTACATGCCGATGTCGGTCATTGCTTCGGCAAAGATGAAATCGGCGCCGGCCTCGACACAGGCCACGGAGCGATCGATGGCCGACTGCAGCCCTTCCACCGCCAGCGCATCGGTGCGCGCCATGATCAGCAGCTCGTTGCGGGCATCCACCGCAGCCTTGATGCGATCGACCATCTCGTCCTTCGGCACGATCGCCTTGCCGGGGCGGTGGCCGCAGCGCTTGGCCTGTACCTGATCCTCGATATGTACAACGGCAGCGCCGGCGCGCTCCATCTCCTTGACGGTGCGCGCAATGTTGAAGGCGCTACCCCAGCCGGTATCGATATCCACCAGTACCGGCAGCTCGACCCGGCCGGTGATGCGGCGTACGTCCTCGCAGACATCGTTGAGCATGGTGATGCCGAGGTCCGGCAGGCCGAAGCTGGCGTTGGCGACGCCGGCACCGGAGACATACAGGGCCTTGTGGCCGGCACGCTGGGCCAAAAGGGCAGAAAAGGCGTTGACCGCGCCCACGATCTGCAGGGGCTTTTCGGCGGCAAGGGCGGCGTGGAACCGGGCGCTGGGGGAGGTCTGGGTCATGGCTGGGCAATCTCGTCCGTCATTCTGGGGGCCGACGCGCTAGGATGGCAGTCCCAGTCGCGCATGGGACCCGGATTATGAAGCATCGTCCTTCTTTGGAGCTCCTGCCTTTGCAGGAGGCGTCGGCGCTGATCGCGCAGGCCAAGTATTTTCTGCCTGGCGAAGACCTCGACGGGCTGCGGCGTCGGCTCGCCAAGGCGCTGGCACGACCCGAGGCGCGACCGGGGGATTGGGAAGAGCGTTTCTATCAGACCCTGCGGTATGCATGGCCCGGTGGCCGCATCATGGCCAATGCCGGTGCCGAAGCGTTGAAGCCTGATGTGTCGACCATCAACTGCACGGTATCGCGCACCATCCAGGATTCGATGGCCGGCATCATGCAGGCCGCGACCGAGGCCGCGCTGACGCTGAAGGCTGGCTGCGGCATCGGCTATGACTTCAGCACCCTGCGCCCCCGGGGTGCCATCGTCGCCGGTGCCGGCGCGGCCACCAGCGGCCCGCTGCCGTTCATGGATGTGTTCGACGCGGTGTGCAAGACCGTGTCGAGTGCCGGCGGGCGGCGCGGTGCGCAGATGGGCTGCCTGGATATCAGCCACCCTGATATCCAAGACTTCATCACCGCCAAGCGCGAAAACGGACGCCTGCGCGCCTTCAATCTCTCTTGCCTGATTTCCGATGCATTCATTGCTGCGGTGCGCGCCGACGCCGAATGGCCGCTGGTGTTCCCGGCGTTTCCAGAGGAGATGACCCAAGGGCCGCTGGTGTGGCGGCGGTGGCCGTCGCAGGAGCCGGATTACACGCGCAACGATCGCGGCGAGACCGCATGCCGGGTCTACCGCAGTCTGCCTGCACGGGCGCTGTGGGACCTGGTGATGCGCTCGACCTATGAGTACTCCGATCCGGGGTTCATCCTGATCGATCAGGTCAATCGTGAGAACCCGTTGTGGTTCTGCGAGGACATTCGCGCCAGCAACCCCTGCGGCGAACAGATGTTGCCGCCGTTCGGTTCCTGCCTGCTGGGG
>JBFJKG010000459.1:0-2225 GCA_041635075.1 Solimonas sp. | reverse complement strand
CCATAACGATGAGATCGTCCTGCGCTATCTGGCCCGGCATGATCGCGATGACCTGGTGGCGCGGGTGCGTGCGGTGCTCACCGATCTGCTGCCCTCCGGAGTGCCGGGCGAAGAGGCGGTGGCCGCTGCATTGCACCTGTCCTCACGCAGCCTGCAGCGCAAACTGGCGGAAGAAGGCAGCAGCTATACGCAATTACTGCAGCAAACCCGCCGTGAACTGGCTGCGTCGTATCTCAGCGACCCGCGCAGCAGTGTCAGCGAGATTGCCTATCTGCTGGGGTTCTCGGATACCTCCAGCTTTACCCGTGCATTCAAGCGCTGGCAGGGCCTGACGCCGACTGAATTTCGTGCGCGCGGAATTGCGCCGGGGTCTGCCGGGTCCAGCGCTTGAAGGCCCGCTGGAACGCGGACTGTTCCGAATAGCCGAGCAGAAAGGCGATATCGGTGAGATTCATGGCGGGATTGCGCAGATAACCCTCTGCCAACTCGCGGCGTACCTCGTCCACCAGCTGATTGAAGCGCAGGTCCGCTTCGGCCAGCCGGCGTTGCAGGCTGCGCGCACTGGTCGCCAGCTGCGCTGCAATCCAGTCCAGTTCCACCGGCGGCGTTTTCAGTCGCCGTGCGATCAGCGCGCGCGTACGGGCCAGCAGATCGTCGCTACGTGGCAACTGCAGCAGCTGCTGATCGGCCAGACGCGCCACCAGCTCTCGCATCGCCGGGTCCGGCTGTATCAGCGGCGCCGCCAGCCAGCGCTGCGGTAGCGCCAGCCGGTAACAGGGTGCGTCAAAGCGCAGTTCGCAGGCGAACACACGCCGATGCTCGCGGGTATCCGCCGGCGGAGGGTACGCCAGCGCGATCCAGTCGGGATGGGACTGGCTGCCTGCCATCCAGCGGGTAAACGTCAGCAGCCCGGCTAGATTGAATTCGGCGAGCTGTCGATAGGGCGCTGCGCTTTCCGGTTGCCACGACAGCACCAGCGCTTCGTCCTGGGCCTCAAGCTCAACACCACCCAGATCAATGACCAAAGATTGGTAGCGGCGCAGGCAGTCCAGCGCCTCGCCCAGCGTCGCGCAGTTCATGGCGACATAGCCGAGGGCGCCGTAATGCCCGGGGCGGATGTGTTCGCCCGCGTGCAGGCCCAGATGCGGGTCCTTCAACAGCTCGGCGGCGCGGTCAAACAGTGCGGCAGCCGCGGCCTCGGTGACGCGGCCGTCGCGGTCTTCCAGATTCATCTGGCAGGCCCACAGCATTGGCGCAGGGTCCTGGCCGCGCGCCTGCACGTAATCCAGCAACGCCCGCAGGTAAGCTACGGACACGGTATTGACCGGCTTGCGGTGGGTTCTGGCGCGGGCGGTCATCAAATATGGCGGCTGCCGTCAAGAAGTCGTGGCGCAGTGTGCCGAAAATGGCGGCGATCGAGAAATCCGTGGAGGCTGGTGATGGTCGAACAACTGACGGCAACGGTGCAGCAACTGTTCGGCGGGCCGCATGTGGACTGGAAGCAGGTGCTGCTGACCGGTATGGCGCCGATCTTTCTGCTGGCGTTTGCCATCGAGTATCGATTCCTGAAGCGGCATCAGCGTCTGCGCCAGTTCCGCTGGGCTGACGTCTGGACCAACATCGGGCTCGGTGCGAGCTATCAGGTGGCGGAGGCGGTGGTGCACTTCCTGATCAGCGCGGCCATCATCGCCTGGATCTACCAGCATCGACTGTTTGATGTCCCGGTCAATGGCTGGACTATCGTCCCAATCTTTGTCGCTGTGGAGTTCTGCTACTACTGGTTCCATCGTGGCAGTCATCGCATTCGCTGGTTCTGGAGTGCGCACGTGGTGCACCACTCCGGCGAGCACATGAACTTCACTACCGCGCTGCGCCAGAGCGGTTTGTATGCGATCACCGGCTGGTGGCTGTTCTTCATGCCGTTGGTGTGGCTGGGCGTTCCGCCGGGCGTGGTGTTTCTGCTGTACGCCTGCGATCTGGCCTACCAGTACTTCGTGCATACCGAGGCCATAGGCAAGCTGCCGCGCTGGTACGAGTATGTGTTCGACACCCCCAGCAATCACCGTGTCCACCACGGACGCAACCCGCAGTACATCGATCGCAACTACGGCGGCGTACTGATCATCTTTGATCGCTGGTTCGGAACCTATGTCGAAGAGGATGAGGCGGTGGACTACGGCATTCCCAAGCAGATCAAGTCCAACAATCTGTGGACGCTGAACATG
>JBFJKG010000458.1:0-2229 GCA_041635075.1 Solimonas sp. | reverse complement strand
CGCAGATCGTCAATGCTGTACAGATAGATGTCTTCCATCTCTGCGATGCGCGGGTCGATATCGCGCGGCACCGCCAGATCAATCATGAATACCGGCTTGCGGCGACGGGCACGCACGGCGCGTTCCATCGCGGCACGCTCCAGCACATAGCCCCGCGCTGCGGTCGAGGAAACGATCAGGTCCGCATCCGCCAGGTAGCTCGGCAGGTCGTCGAGACTGATCGCATAGCCGTGCACCTCGCGCGCCAGCTTCTCGGCCCGTTCCAGGCTGCGATTGGCGACGACGATGCGCCCCACCCCATGCTGCTGCAGGTGCCGCGCCATCAACTGCATCATCTCGCCAGCGCCGATCAGCAAGGCGGTCTGCTGCTTCATGTCAGAGAAGATGCGCCGCGCCATCTGCACCGCGGCATAGGCCACCGACACCGGATGCGCACCAATCTCGGTCTGGCTGCGTACCAGCTTGGCCACCGAGAACGAGTGCTGGAACAGGCGCGACAGCACCGGCCCAAGGCTGCGCGCTTCGTGCGCCACCGCATAGGACTGCTTCATCTGCCCAAGTATCTGCGGCTCTCCGAGCACCATCGAGTCCAGCCCCGAGGCCACGCGCAGGCTGTGGGCAACGCTGCCTAGGTCGCGGTGGGTGTACAGATACCGGCTGAAGTCGCCGTCCGGCGCCTGCCGCTCGCGGCGCCACCACTCGATCAGCCGCCGCTCCTCTTCCAGCGAGGTGACCGTCATGATCTCGGTGCGATTGCAGGTCGACAGGATGGCCGCCTCGGACACCCCCGGCAGCGCGCGCAGGCGCGTCAATGCGGCGGGAAGGTCCGATTCGGTGAACGCCATACGCTCACGCGCCTCAACGGGCGCGAGGTGATGGCTGAGACCGAGCGTAACGAGGGCCATGGCTATCCGGTGTTGGTACGGCTTCGACGGCGGGATTTTACGCTGTCGCGGGCCAGATCCGCAGGTTCGGCGAAAGGCGGCATACCCCGGACGACGCACGGAACCGCTGTTTGGGGATAATGTCTGAGCTTCTCTATACCTAATGGTCACCCCAGAACGTGCGCAATTTCCGGTTCGATTCCCTGTTTCGCCTGACCGCCCTGAGCCTGCTCGTGGCGGTGGGACTGGCCCATGCGGCCGAAACCGTTGACGCCACAGACGCGCCGGACGCCCGCGCTGCCGCGGCAGCAGACACCGACGCCGATGCGGGCGGGCGCGCCGAAACGCTGCCCCCCGAAGCGCAGTTCCATCTGATGGCCGGTGAGCTGGCCGCCGGCCGCCAGCAGCCGGAAATCGCGGCCAGGGAGTTTCTGGCGGCGCTCTCCTACTTCGACGATGCCGATCTGGCGCAGCGCGCGACCGCGCTGGCAGCGGCGGCCCGTGACGAGGCGCTGGCCCTGCGGGCAGCGCATCGATGGCTGGAGATCGAGCCCACCGCTGGCGATGCACGCGAGGTGATCGCGCGTGTGGCCCTGCGCCAGGGCGACCTCAGTGAGGTCGACACCCAATGCCGAGCCCTGATTCAGGGCCATGCTGGCGGACAGGAAGACGGCTTCCGTCAGGTCGCGCTGATCCTCGGACAAACCGACAACGCTCAGCAGGATGCAGCGATTGCGGTCATGAAAGGCCTGGTCGCTGACTGGCCGGAGCTGGCTGGCGCGCACCACGCCCTGGGGGCACTGGCATTGCGCTACGGCGATCTACCGCTAGCCGAGAAAGCCGCAGATCGCGCCATCGCGCTGGCTCCTGAAGAGCGCGACTACGCGTTACTGCTGATTGGTGTCTACGTACGTCAGGACCGCATGGCGAACGCCGACGCGCTGATCGCGAAGCTGCTGCGCAAGGACCCCAAGCCCGCCGAACTGCGCATGGGCTACGCCAAGCTGCTGCTTGAATCCGACCATCGCGAAGCTGCACGCACGCAGCTGAAGAAAATCATTGAGAAACAGCCGGACTATGCCGACGCCGCTTTCGCGCTGGGGATCCTGGCCATCAACGACCGCGAGCTGGACGCCGCGGCCGCCTACTTCAAGCCACTGCTGGAAGGCACTCGCGCTCAGGAGGCCGCGTTTGAACTGGGCCGGATCGCTGAGGAGCAGGGCCAGTATGCGCTGGCACTGGACTACTTTGGCCGCGTCACACGCGGACCGCAGGCGCTGGACGCCGCCGTGCACCGCGCGAACGTGCTGGCCCATCAAGGCAAACTCGGAGACGCTCAGGACCT